>JBATLM010000226.1:0-24601 GCA_049289315.1 Cyclobacteriaceae bacterium | reverse complement strand
GCATAGGGTGTGCCAGGTGTTACCGTAAGTAATGAACGGCTATAAGCTCCACCGCCTCCACCGCCTCCACCATTTTGGGCCCCGTTGTATCCACCTCCTGAACCCCCAGCTCCCCATGTTTCAACGGTAACTTTGGTGACCCCTGCGGGTACATTGAATACAAATGATCCTGGTGAATTATATTGGACGATATTATCAGTAGCCTGCACTACTACATGCGCATCGATTTGCTGCATCCTTCCAAGGGTCACAAATACGGCATTACCAGCAGTGGCATTATAACTAATAGTAGTAGCTGCATTCCACACACCATCTGCATTGCTGGTCAATGTGATAGTATTTGTAATTCCTTTGTCCGAGTAGCGTGCGTCAACCACCGAGCCCGAACTCGAGGTAAATCCTGCTACAAAGTCACCATTGTTTAATAGTAAAGCCTCTCTTAAGCCAAATGTAATTGACTCTGGAGAAAGGCCATTGGGGTGAAGGGTCATTACATTAGGTGATATTGGATCCTGACCATCATCATAGATGGTAAATTGCAAAACATCGGCACTGTTCCCGCTATTGTCCATAAGAGAGCTTATTGAAATAGGGGATGAGATGGGGATGATCGAGCTGAATGAGCCCGTTTCAAAAGTGATGTTCGTATTGGTGATTGGGGTAGCCGTGTTTCCCGCAGCATCTGTTGCATTAAATGTCATGGAATAAATAGCTCCATTGACCAGTGTGGGATTGTTGGTAAGTATAATGCTATTATGTGCTCCGATATTCAGTTCAGATCCTGTTAATGCCTGTACATGGGGTGAGCCTCCGTCCGGAGTTCCTCCTGTATTTGTCCATGTAATCGATCCTGAAGCAACAGCCTCAGAAAGAGTGTATGACACTTCCGTAGTTCCTAAGCTGGAACTTGAAGCAGGAGCCGTACTGGAAATTATCGGAGGTGTGTTATCTATGGTATAGGAGGTTGGCCCAGTACCGGCAGTTGCTGCCGTGTTGGTATTTCCTGCAACGTCAGTAGCAGATATTGAAACTGCATGCGCGCCATTATTTCCAGTGGGTACGTTCCATAGGTAAGTCCAGGTAAGCGGTCCTCCGCTCATCGGTACATTGGACACTGCGGGGGCTAGACCAGCTATTGTAATAGTTGGTGTACCTGCAATACCATTGGCTTCTGTAAAGACAGCAGAAATAGTTACGTTATCGGCATCACGCACAATCGCATCGGGATGATCATCATTGAGGACAACCGTTGGTGCTGTGTTATCAATAATATAGGAGATGGGGCCTGTGCCAGCAGTGGCTGCGGTATTGGAATTTCCTGCTACATCGGTAGCGGAGATAGTGACCGTATGGCTTCCGTTATTACCTGACGGCACATTCCAGTTATAGGTCCAAGTAAGCGGACCACCACTCATAGGTACATTTGAAACTGCAGGAGTTAGGCCAGCAATGGTGATTGTTGGCGTACCTGATAAACCATTTGCTTCTGTGAATACTGCAGAAATTATTACATTATCAGCATCCCTTACAATTGCATCCGGATGGTCATCGTTGAGGACTACCGTTGGGGCCACATTATCATAAGTTATGCTTGTGCCTGCGTTACTTACTGAGTTAGTATTTGCAGCTAAGTCTTCAATGACACCGGCAGCAATATCTGCTATTACTGTTCCAGCACCTGTCATACCACTCGCTGTTATTGTAAATGTTGTCCCATCATTGGGAGCGATTTCTGCAATGACAGCAGTTGTAGCACCAGCAGTTCCACTCAAGCTGACATCGGCAGGTATAAATGAACTGACGTTGATAGGTTCATTAAACAGCACTTGAAAAACTGGATTTGCATTTGTAGGATTCGAGCCCGAAACAGAAATGGTAACAGTAGGCCCTGTAACATCATGGTTATAAGTTATGGTGGTACCACTATTGGAAATAAGGTTGCTATTACCTGACACATCCGTAAGTACTCCAGCTGCTATATTGGCAATTACGGTTCCAGAGCCCGTCATTCCGGTAACTGTAATATTAAAAGTTGTTCCATTGTTGGGTGCCACCTCTGTAATACCGGCAACTAGTGTTCCAGTGGCAGTTCCTGTGAGAGCTACATCGGTTCCTATAAAGCTACCTGTGTTTATTGGTGTAGAAAAGACCACCTGAAATAAAGGGCTACCAGATGTAGGGGTGGGTCCAAGAACAGTAATTGTTGGCACTGGAGGTCCAGTCCAGGTTACTATAGCCTGGCCTCTAAAGCCGTTTCCACCGTTTGAGCCATTTCCACTATTATCATTCTGTAAATTATCCCAGCCACCACTTCCCCCACCTCCGAGCTGGGAAGCATTGTTACCTCCAGTTGGTGGTGATGCTATAGATCCTGCCGCTCCGTTACCTCCTCCTTGTAGAGCAACGCCCGCTGTTCCCCCAGACGCACTTCCTCCAGCGCCACCTGGCCCTCCGCTAGCGCCACCTGCTCCTGAACCTGTTGCATTTGTAGAGGTACCTCCGGGCGGAGCCTCCCCGCCAGCTCCACCGTTGGCAGTTGTTCCGGTTGTTACTGGAGCACCATTTCCAGTTCTGTCGGTTCCATTGCCTAGCAAACCACCCGCTCCTCCAACTGCCGAAACCAATGCCCCAAATGTTGTTGTGCCACCAGTTGCTCCATTTTGTGGACTGTCGGTACCATCACCACCCGCTCCTCCATTTCCTCTTGTAACTGTTTGATTGCCAGCTATTGTAACGTTTGAATTAAATGTATAAGACCCTCCTGCACCACCGCCACCAGCACGGTTTTCACCACTGTTACTGTCTGCACCACCACCACCACCACCACCACCCCAGGCAGCCACACTAACTTTTGTAACTCCTGATGGCTGATTAAACGTACCATCAGACGCGAAGCTTTGTACTGCCAATGGATTACTGGCACCTGCAGTGACACGAAATAATGTGGATGGTCCAATGCCATTGTACTCAAAGATTTGAATATTATATCGGGTTTTGTCTGAAAGGCCAGTGACAGTAACGGAAGTTCCGCCTCCATCGGTTTGACTGTTAAAGACACAATATGCCTCGTTGGTTCCACCTCCTGCGGGGTCAAGATCAGTGCCTGAAGAATAAGCTGAATTAGAAGCAGGAGCAGCAACGCCATTTGTAGGAGTATAGTCACCACTGGATTCATAGATGATTACGATCCTATTACTGCCATTACCATTTGTCCAATTAAGTGTAAGTGATGTTTCACTTGTTGCAACTGGCGTAACAGTAATGTTTGAAGCTTGCGTAGAAGGTTGAGCATAACTTATCCACGAACCACAAAGGAATGAGACCAGGAGTAAAATTCTATTCATAACTAAAGCCAGTTATTATTTTTTCTAATACAAAATTCTATCGCCAAGAGGCCATTGAATTAACCAATCATTATTATCAACCTTTCGAATAAGAAGAGACTTATTCGATATTACCTTTCGCGTCAGTTTTGATCAGCGATAATGTTTTTAATCCTCCCCAAACAGTTGTTCCATAAATTACATAGGAACCATCCGCATTGGCCAGCACACTTGCTCCAATGTCATCATTCTTACTTCCGAAAATCTGTGTCCATTCGGTGTCGCCAAATGCATTTATTTTAATAAGAAAATAATCCTTGCCTCCACGGCCTATGTCCAGATTGGTATCAACAGCACCAAGAAGTATAAGGCCACCGTCTCTTGCTTGACAAATGGAAAATCCATTCTCTGCCTGGCCGGGAAATCCGAAGGTCATGGTTGATAGCTCTGTACCATTCTCAGACAATCTTTTGAATAAAATATCGTCATCGCCAGATTCATCCGTTGTACCGATAACAGCAAATCCAAAACCGTATGAACAAATGTCACGACCAGTCTCATTAAATTGTGGTGATCCGAAAGGGAGGTCAAATTCCGTATTTTCAGAATTGTGGGGGGTTTTTACAAATCGAATGTCGGACCTGTTATTCTTTGTAACTGTACCAGACCAGAATAATGAGGATTGCGCGTTAACAAACAAACGATTGGCAAGATTGGAGGCACCCGCGCCATAGGTACGCGTCCAGATGACGCCAAGATTTTGGTCGAGTTCTGCAAGAAACATATTGTTGGTAGTCTGCGTATTCACCGCCTCCCCGAGAACTACAAAATTTCCGCTTTGGTTGGCCGCTACTGCCTTTCCCTGCACCGCAAAATTTGGCTTAAAATTCCTGGCTAATGTTGTATTTCCGTCCAAATCGGTAACCATGATGCGTAAATGTGATTCTGCGGCTGCTTCATTCTGAATGCTATCTCCGACCACAACGTAACCACTTTCAAGACCTGCACCATCCTTTAAGATCATGATTGATCTTCCCCTGAAGCTGGCGGAATCGATTGGACTTGTCGCGTTGACATCAGGATCATACTCAGGGTACACCTTTTGCCAGATTAGATTACCAAATGCGTCAGTTTTGACGAGTTTTATCTTGAATCGCTCGGCCGTGACCTCATCGGGTCTTACTGCAGTAGTTGCTAATAGAATATAACCCCCATCTGCTGTGGCTTTGATATCTTGAGCAGTATCATCGAATCCACCATTAAAGTATTTAATAAAGGTATCCGATGTACCAGGATCTAAATTCTTTTCAGAAAGACAACCGAAACAGCTAATAAGCGCAACTATAAAAACTTTCTTCATAACTATTTTAGAAGTTTTTTAGGATTGAAATAAGGGTAAATAAATCCAATATTGATTATTACACTGCTTTGCCTAAAATCATTACTTTGAAATCCATAATCAAAAGCCGCCTCTGAATTACTCCGCGCTGATTTTTTTATGAGATTGGTAACTCCGTATTTGTACCGAACATCGGCTGTTAGATAAATTTCACCAAACTTATACTTTACTCCGGCACCTACTATTGCCGCATAATCCAGAGATTTGAAGGTGTCCTTCATATCTATACTGGGCCCAGAAACGACACTTCCTTCCTGAGGAAATTGAGTTTCTATTTGTGCAGAACTGTTTAGTAAATAGCTAATACCAGGACCCAATGTCACGTATGGATTAATTACAGATTCTTTTAATTTATACTGAATCAACAAATTCAGGTCTAAGCGACTTTGCTTAAACTTGTTGTCAATAAGGGAATAGGATTGGTTTGTTTGATCACTGGTTGTTACTTGTTCGTTGGCATAGCTAGAGGAGTGGCTAATAAACTGAATTTCTGGAGCAGCAGTCCATTTAGAATCTCCTTTTCCATTACCTGTAAATAAAAGCTTCTCAAAAGCAAGTCCCCCCTGAATGTTAAAAATAGGAGAGTATTCTCCCTTATTTCCAGAGGAAAATCCAACATAGTAATTTTTTAGCGGAGTTGAATAGGTGGAGTTTACACCAAACCTTGCTGCTATTGAGAATAAAGGCTTTGTTCGAAATGTTCCGTACAAGGCTGTAAACTCCGCTGGGTCTACGTTATTATTCACTTCAAAATAGTGATCTGTATTGAGTAACCTTAACATGGCATCGTCTGCAAGTTCCGGTTCTTCTTGATATAGATAGGAGAGGGTAAGAATCCTAAGCGCATCTACACGCTCCTGTTTTGTGAAGTTCCCTTCTCCGCTTTTCAAACAGTTTTCAACTAAAGCTGGTATTTCGTGGAACCTTCCTTGCTCATAGGTCGATCGAGCCAGCCTTAATGTTTGTGTACAAGTTGAAGTTTGGGCATAACTATACCCAGTAATAAAAATTAAGATTAAGCCAACTATACTATGTTTTGACATGCCGTTCTATTTGTTATTTGCAGGGAGGTTAGGACAGGTTTTTTCGTAGTCCAAATCATCACCAACGTAAAGATCCCATTCATCCTTGGTCATATTCCTTCCTACTAAGTCACAAAGAATTCCTGACATGGTTTCAATTTTGGTTGGCCATGCATGAATTGGATAATCAGTGGATCCAATATTTTCTTTGATGCTATTAATACCAGCCATGAGTTGCTCATCATCTGGCGTAAAGGCAACATCCCAAACCCAATCATGATCGCTTAATACCAGTGGTTGCTCCTTAAGATTGCGATAGTTCCATAGTCTAATCTTGAAGTCTTTACTCGCGGAAGCCATAAATGTTCCAGCGTGGTTGAATCGAATTTTTTCGATGGTTCCGGTGTGGCCGGATAATTCACGGGTAGAAATACCATTGGTAATTATCTTTATCAAACCATCGATATCTCCTACAATAACGCTCTTACCAGAAGGATCAAATGTGACTGCAGAAAGAGGGCTTCCGGACGCTTTCACTACCGTCTCTTCAAAATCATGAGCGATATCCCATAGATACAAATTGCCATCTTCACCGGCACCAGCCATTTTATTGCCATCAGAACTCACCGCCATGGAGTTAATTTTTGTTTTTGGCTTAATGATCTCTTTTGAAGTATTCATGTCACTGAATTTGATGCTCCGTCCTGAATTATCTCGAGCATAAAAGCCTTTGCCATCTTTTGTGAAGTGAAGATCACCAATGTCTGAAACATAACCCATAACCTTCTTTGGTTGTGATCCAGGGTTTCTAAGATTATATACTTCTACATAATTTTGGTTTCTATCAATTGGATGTAGACCACCTGCGATAAGTATAGTCTCGTCTACATTGATATCTAATGTAAATACCAAATAATCACTTCGCTCTGCGACAATTTCTTCCGCGGTCCATTGTCCATTATCATGCGTCCATCTTATGATTTTACCATCGCTACCTCCTGAGTATAGGTGGCTTGTGCTTAATCTTGGTTCAATGGCTCTTGCCGATCCTTTTCTGTGTGACTCGAGGCTATTTGTTAATGGGTGCTCTTCAGTCTTGAGTGCTTGGAACAGCCCGTTGTAAATATCATTATCATAGGCATATCCTTCATATTCAGTATTGAAATTAAACGCCTGCTGAGCGAGCAATGCCTCCTGAGTTGGGTTGCTTGAGAGTTCCTGAGATTTTAACGCCATGGCCTTGGCCTGTGCGATATAACGTCTGTTCTTCGCAATAGCTTCTTGGCTTTTCGCATAAGCCTCAGCCTCTCGGGCTTGCTGCTCATTGTCTTTAGCTAACTTCTCATTTTTAACGGCCAATTGCTCTTGCACTTTTGCCCTTGCTTCAGCTGCCTCTGCTTCCAGCCTCCTTTGCTCAGCAGCAGCTCTCTGTTCAGCTTCTGCCGCTTGTGCTGCTATAGCAATTTTAGTGGCTTCTTCGGCCGCTTCCTTTTGTTTAATAGCCTCTTCCCGTTGTGCCTCAGCATCTTTTTGGGCTGAAGTTGCCGCTTCCGCGTTGGCTACCGCCAAAGCCTCCTGCCTCTTTGCCTCAGTCTGCTGATAGATCGCATAAACGAGGAACATCAGCGCTACTACCATGAGTGATCCAAATACAATGGCTGTAACACGAGCGCGTTGAAGCTTTCGCTTTTGCTCGAGTTCTTTTATACGTTGTTCTGTCTCAAACTCTTTTCTGGAGTATTCCAGAAAAACCATGGTACGCTCAAAGGCGGGATGGTATCGTTGACCCCAGACCAACGTGGGTTTGTGCTTTGCTTGCCAGTTAAGTGCCAACTGTAAATCGGGTGGCCTCCAAAGACCTGCCTTACCCACCTGGTACATGGCGGCTGCTTCGGCTAGGCGCAAATACATTTGCACAGCCTCAGCCTCATCATCTACCCAGTTTTTTAATCGTATCCATATCCGCATCAAACTCTCATGCGAAATATCAATCATCGATTTTGGTCCCAGTTCCATTCCATGAGCAGGAGTTAACAAAGATCTTCCTGGCTCCCGGAATTTCTCAATTACTTCTGCAACATCGTTTTCTGATACATCAGCGATGGCAGCTATCTCATTGAGTCGTGTTGGTCTTCTAATTCCAAAGTTCTCCCCTCGTTTTTCGGTGATGGCCTTAAATAGGATTTCACATATTCGTTTCTGCTCTTCGTCCAACTCTTCATAAGCCTCATTGGCGTGTTGCGACAATGCCTCAGACATTGTGCCAATGGCCTCATAGTGTTTTAGATCTACCGGCTCTTTATCATAGTCTTTATAATTGGCCCAATAAGACCACGTGCGCATAAGCGCATGCTGAAGAATAGGCAATTGATCTGGATTATCACCTAAGTCGTTCAATAGCTGCTGAACCAAACGTGGTGATATGTTGGCACCACCAACGGCTACTGGCCCTTCCACCGCTCTGCGCTTTTGATCGCGTGTCATTTGCGGAATCAAATAGTGACTATCATTCAGCTTCCTTGTCAGTTCGGGGAACTGGGCACAATCTCCGATAAAGTCGGAACGCATTGTAATTCCAATGTAGATAGGGGAGTCCTCATAGTTGACGGCCTCCATCAGTAAATTCACAAAGGCTAGGGTTTCATCTACAGACCCCGGATCGGTGCTGTCTTTGAATCGGAAGAGTTCTTCAAACTGGTCAACAAGAATGAGATAGTTAGTGTCCTTTGATCTTCTGGATTGTTGCACGGCTTCTACCAAGCCTAATGAACTACTTCTTAGTAGGGTAGAAACTATAGTTCGTTTTATTTTTTGATCTTCAATGTTTGCGTCTGCATAATCGTCTGAAGATTTGAGAAGCGCTTCAGCCAGATTATCAACGGGACCTGCGCCTGGTCTTGTCACCACCACTTCCCAATTAGGGCTCACATCTGTAAGGAAACCTCCATAAAGAATAGGCAACACACCGCAGTACACAAAAGATGACTTACCACTTCCTGATGGACCAATCACACCTACGAAGCGATTCTTGGAAAGTTTAAGCAGCACCTCATCACTCTGGCCTTCTCTTCCGAAGAAAAGATGACTCTCGTCTATATTGAAGGGGCGAAGACCAGGAAATGGGTTGGCTGTTCCTGTTTTTACTCCCTGCTTTTCGTCAATTGCTTGGCTCATGATGATTATGATTTAATGTCTGACAAAAAAGATTTTAAGGACTCCAAAGTTTTATTCTGATCACCGGAAATCAAAGTCAAATTTTGACTCTTGAATGCATCCAAATTGGATTGTGTAGCATTAGATGCAATAATTGCCTTGCCTAGTATGGGTTTTTTGCGACCAAATCCAGGTGCTTTTAACAAGTCGAGTACCTTCATGCGTACCCATTGATCGTTTACCTTATCTTTGAAAATAATTGCTCCATCAAGCGAACGTAAATTATCAATATGATTTTTTCTAACCGTTAAAAGATCTCCTTCAAATACAGGTTCCACAACATTAAATCCATTCTTTTCTATGGCCTCACGGTACGGCTTCACCGCTTGCTCGTCTACGCGGTCGTGTACCAAATAAATCGATTTACCGTTGCTTTCTTCCTGAGCAATGCGCTCATTGGATTCTAGTAATTCTTCGCGCATGATGTTTTTAAAATCTTCTAATGGGTTTTGAAGAATCTCAGCGCCTTCCTGTGCATCGACATCACGCTTGATGGTATCAATAAATGATTTTTGACGATCACTCGCATTTTTAAGATTAGGTGAAATCCAGATCAGACGTGAAAAATCTTCGTTTCTGCTTTTCTTTGCAATACTTAATTCTGCCGCCAATTGATTTTGAATATCTACAACGGATTGATTGGCTCCTTCCGGAATTTCACCATAGGCACTGCCTATGAGATGGATAGATAAGCTGCACTTCTCAAGGTCTTTTTTAACCATGTTGTCCAACTCTGAGAATTGTATAGGCAAAGTTTGCTTTGGAAGGACAATGTATCCGTGACGCTGAAGCTCACGTTTGATGATGTTCCGTTGTACGGATAAATCATGACCGGTTTCCGCTAGATAAATAGTTTTCTTTTTAAGAATATTTTTAACCTCAGCGTTCGTTTCACCCTCTCTTAGGTAGATAAGTGCTTCGTGAATGTCATAGGCCAGGTCAACCATTTTCATCCAATATTGCCTTTCTGCTTCTTCGCTAAAGAAATCAGCATATTCTTTCATTAATCCGGTTTCGGCATCTAATTGATACATGTCGTATCCGATCAGATCTCTTAGCCTAGGAGGTTGTTCCGCATTGGAAAGAGGTGTTTTCATTACTTTGAAAACCCTATTGATTTGTGTGCTTGTAGTGGCTTTATAAAATGACTCTACCGTGTCAAGGCATCTACCTGATTCAATGAATTCTTTAGACAGCACAGATACCAGCACAGCCGCATTGTCCATAGTGGAGGCGGTCATGGAATCAAACTCTTCCTTCAGTACTATGTTAGGTTTTTGACCCAGCACTTGAAAGAGCATTAACTCAAGGAATTTTTTGAACTGAGTTACCCAACCCAACTCTTTGTTGGATGAAGACTCATTGTCCTTTTCCGCGAATGTGATAATAACATCAATATCTAAAGCCATTGGTAGACGTATTATATTTTATATCTGTGTGTATTGTAATTCTTTCTCGGTACTATTTTTAATTAGCTTTTGAACAAGTTCGTGGTGATTGGCAAGCACGAAATAGAAATCAGCCAAGCTGATTCTGAAAACCACTGAATATTCTTTAGCTGTAGCCTCTTTTATTACAGGAAGGATACCATTTTGAAAAAGATCCCCGAACGCAGCTCCCCTTGGTAAATCTATACTTTCATCGCTTACAGTTTGTAATTTGACTTCACCATGGGCTACTATCAAAATTGGATTAGGTTCATTGTCATCAAAAACTACACGATCTCCTGTGTTGAGTGTTACGGGCACGATTTTATCAGCCAAATCGCTTAGCATATTGCCCTCAATGTCTTTGAAGATTTTAAGCTGTTTGATAAACATGACCATTTCAATTCCCAGGAAGAACCCGTCTTCCAAACCATCCAATAATTGATTATTTTCTATAGACGAATCGAGAAATTTTTTGTCTTTGAAAGGCAGACGCTCGGCAATTGTTTCATACATCGCCTTGTCTTTGTTATGGATCACCCAAGCAGCAGTTTCTTGCAGAAGCTTGTCCTGATTAAACATTTGCGCAATTAATCCTCTGCTCACCCTGAAATCTTTCATGAAAGCGGTAGCATGAATCGCACATAACTTCGTCCAGCGATTGTTAAAATTAAAGTCACGGTTGAGTACGTAATTAATTACCTGAACGGGATTGTAGCTTTCTCTTGGAAAATGGATCTGAAGTTTTTCTAATTTTTCGCCCGTGGTATCATCATCCAAGAGAGGAATCAGCTTCGGTTTTAAGTCGGGATCAAGAAAAAGATCCAATAGCTCCAATGCGTAAGCAGTACCATCCGTTGAATCAGATTCAATATTCTCTTTTACAAGCTGTACAGAGTTGGGATCATAAATAAGCGACAGCAACAATGTAATCTGATCGTAATTATCACGTACTTCTTCCCTTAGTGCGTCTTTTAAAAATTTAAAATGATCTTCGTTCGTGAGTTCTTCGAGAGCAGCAAGGTTCCACAGCGTTTTACTCATTTCAACGTCAAGCAAATCCTTTACAATAGTGGCTTCTCTACCTTCCGCCTGGTAAGTCATGTAGCGCAGTGAGAAAAGAATTTGCTTCACAATTCTCTTATCCGGGTAGTCTGCTTTCTCCCATAGCAGGGCTGTTCCTTTTGGCCCACCAATATGTCCCATGATTTGAACAATCTTCAACATCACAAGATCACGTTGTCCCGACTTATGAAAAGCTGACTCTAACGTTTCTAGGGCAGCTTCTCCAGCTTCCTTTAACGCAGACGCTGCCTGATGTGCATAAGAGGGAGAAGAGAGTAACTCTATTAATACATTCCAGGTTTCTTGTCGTTTTACTTTGCGCGCAGTTAATAATGCCTCTTCTCTTACCTTAGGGTCGCCATCACGAAGAAGCTCTAACAAAATGAAGATCGTCTTCTGACTCACCATCTTTCGAAGTAGCTTAGCAGCAAGCATTCTATCAGATTGCTTTACTGACTTACTTAGTTTCATCAAACGCTCTACTGAGATGGACAACAAGTCGCTGTCCTCAGCGTCTCCCGCTGCTTGTTTGGCAAGTCCCTTTATTTCGTTTCCAATATCCTGACCAATGCCTAACTCTGAAATCTTGTCCTTGGCAAATTGCTTTACCTTTCTCAAGTCGCTATCTGCCAGTCGTATCACAGAGGTTTCGAATAGCGCTGGTTCGAGTTTTTCCATTAGCTTCAAACCATAAATAACTTTCTCTTCTATATTGCCATTTACCTCACTTGCAAGCACACTGTCCATGGTGTACTCTTTTACAATATTTTTCTCAGTTTCAGATTTACTCTTGATCAATGAGCTTTGAAGGGTTTCTTTATAGCCTTTGTGCATGCGGCTGGTTACCCAGTACCAAACCAACAAAACCGGGATGGTAAACAATGTAACAGACAATAGATTGAATATATCGAACGAGTTAATTAGCACGATAAGGCCCCCTGCCAATGTGCTACCAATCCCTATTACTATACCTTCAATTTTAGTCTGTGCATCTATCTTAATGGACTTGTCCATCGGCACATAATAGAACTTGAAGGTAGGTTCGTCAATGGCCTCTTTCATTGAATTGATGAAGAGCTTGCTCATTGCTATCATAATGAAGAAGAAGATAACGGTGTTTCCAGCAGAATTATCAAACCCGAAATACGCACCGAGGGCAAAGGCACCTCCAGTAAATATGAGCAGCAGTAGTGGGTTAATCAGCAGCGAAACACGAAGTCCATAATCTTTATTGATTTTGTCTGTAAATACAGTTGTAAAAAAGAAACTGAAGAGTACAATAGTAGCTTCAAAGTAGCTTAGAAAATACGGTAAGTCGTTTTCATTAAATTGGTTGGTAGTTACGTTGAAGAAGGAGTAGTCAACGAATCGCATGGCCACCATAGATACCACGATGAACAAGGACATCGCCATGATGTATTTATTGCCAAGAAACTGTTTTACTGAAAGTTTAATATTTTCAGATTCCTTTATGGCTGAGTAGGTGTCGTTTTTTAAGTACTTGTTGGTAAGAATTATGTAGAGCAAAAGATACCCTATAGCACTAAACAGTCCTATGGAGAAAAGGGACTCAATAGGCACCCCAAAATTGAGGAGGACTGGAATTGCGAAAAAAGCCAAAATTGCGGCAATGTCCATCCCAACATCCACACTACCAATCACCCTTTTTACCTGTCGCAGGTTGAAGAGTCGGTTAAATGTGCCCCAGAAAATGAGTAAAGAAATGAAGGTAAAGGGCAGAATAAGCGTAAAACCGATGTAATAGAGGCTACTTTCATCAGCGATCCATCTTTCACCAAATTCGATAAATGCCGTTAGGCTAATAATAACTACCAAGCTTCCAATAGCTAAAGAACTGAATCGCACTCTTCCCTGAAAGAAGTTATAGATACCCGTAGCGGCAATAGAAAATAGCCCCGAAAACATAAGCGCTTTTGGTAGATCGGTCTCCTCATTGTACAAATTGAGAAATAACGTTTGGGAGGCCACAGTGACGGTTGCCAAAAACAGACCCATACAGAAACTTATGGCCAGAAGTAAAAATACCCTGCCCGATTCCTCAGGTTCCACATCCAACATTTTGAGTAGCCGTGATTTCATTATTATTTAGGGGCGTTTTGACTCATTAAATTTTTCTAAACATTGAATTTGATAAGATTCAGCGAGATTTCCTATTGGATGGCCATCTGATTTTTAAACTGATTACTCTCTGGTTAATAGTGATTTGAATACAAATTGCAAAGCTTTAGTGGCAGTATATAGGTCTATGCCTCTCGTTTACAAAATGAACGTATGATCTGTCAATTTTTAGGGAGAAGGAGTGAGCTGTCACCATAGCTGAGGAAGCGATAGTTAGTCTGGAGTGCCTCTTCGTAGAGTAATTTCCACTGATCTCCTACAAATGCAGCTACCAGTAGCATAAGTGTGGAGCCTGGCTGGTGAAAATTAGTAATAAGACCTTCACAAACCCTAAATTGATAGCCTGGCACCATAAAGATAGAGGTATGGCCCACTAGGTAATCTTCTGATCCCATACTTTTCAATACTTCCCTAAAAACAAGTTCTCTTGGAGGAAGAATGTTGATATTGTGCTCGTAGGGGTCTTTTTGAGTGATTTTGAAGGGTTGAGGTCCGGTTTGAATGAGTTTTACCCCATGCCAGTAAAGGCTTTCAAGGGTGCGTATGGAAGTGGTGCCTACGGCTATTATTTTTCGATTTTTCAAAAGTAGTGCCTCCAGGTTTTTTCGTGTCACGATAATTTGCTCTGAGTGCATATCGTGATCGAGCGCATTTTCTGTTTTGATGGGCTGAAATGTTCCTGCACTTACGTGCAATGTCAAAAAATCGATATGGATGCCCTTGGCTTTGATTTTTTGGAGTACCGTTTCAGTAAAATGGAGACCAGCAGTGGGGGCGGCAACGGCTCCTTCAAAATGAGAGTAAACAGTTTGGTATCTGCTTTTGTCATTCTCATCCGCATCCCTATGTAAGTAGGGAGGCAAAGGCGTATTACCAAAATGATTGATCACTTCTGCAAAACTCAAATCAGAAGGCGCCCAGCTAAAATCAACCTGACCTGATTTTGCATCTTTCAAAGTGGCGTTAAGTGTCAGTCCTGCTTTACTCAAATGTAACGTACTCCCTTCCTTCCATTTTTTCAGGTTACCGATAGTGCATAGCCACTGTGTCTTTTGTTGCGATTGCATAGCAAGTTGAACAGGCACGTCACCTTGCAAGGGCTGAAGAAGAAATACTTCAATTTGAGCTCCGGTTTCTTTATGAAATAGTATTCTGGCAGGGATTACCCTGGTATCATTGAAAAATAGGGTAGCATTATCTGGTAAGAGCCCTGGTAAATCATAGAAATGTTGATGCGAAATTTTACCCTGATCATACAACATCAGCTTTGCGTGATCTCTTTGTTCCAGCGGATAGATGGCAATCCTATCACTTGGTAATTGGTATGAGTAGTCGCTGCTTTTTATTTCCTTTTCCATAAAAAAATAGAGGTGCAAAGTTAGCGTTGTAATTGTATTTCCGAGGGAAGGCATCCATATTAGCAGCATGTCGCTACATGCATCATTTGTCAAAAAAACATTCCATTTTGGCTTTAGGGCCAAAACGTCCCGAGGCTTGATGCATGAGCGGGATTCCTGGTTTATAAGAATTCAGGATGATAAAAAGGACGAAATTTTCGGGTTGGGTGAGGCGGCACCTCTTCCTGGGTTAAGCCTGGAGCTGGACGAAGAATTTGAGCAAAACTTGAAACGTCTGGTGGAACAATTTAACGGAGAGAAATTAGAGCTCTTTGACCGTGGTTTAATCCAGATTAGTAATTCTATCATTGAAAAAATTCCAGAGTTACTCCAATTTCCATCGATCTTATTTGCTTTTGAGGCGGCATTGTTGGATTTGAATAATGGCGGCAAGCGATTGATGTTCAATAACAGCTTTGTAGAGGGGCAACCCATTCCTATCAACGGCCTCATTTGGATGAGCGGGATGGACATGATGCTTCAGCAAATAGAAATTAAAATTCAGGAAGGGTTTGATTGCCTTAAGCTAAAGGTTGGCGGTCTCGATTTTGAGAAGGAATGCGATATTTTACAATACATCCGAAGAAAGTACTTTAAAATGGACATCACCATACGGTTGGATGCCAATGGGGCATTTAAGGAAGAGGAGGTGATGTACAAACTCAATGAGCTGGCCAAATTTGATATCCATTCGATAGAGCAACCCATAAAGCCGGGAAATGATTTAATGGTTGATTTATGTAAAAACTCCCCCATACCCATCGCTCTGGATGAAGAACTCATTGGGATTGCTGAGAAGGATAGACAGACTTTGTTAGATAAGATCAAACCTCAGTTTATTATCCTTAAGCCTTCTCTTCATGGCGGTTTATCTGGATGCAAGCAATGGATTGAAATGGCTGAAAAGATGAATATAGGTTGGTGGATGACGTCTGCCTTGGAGTCCAATGTTGGATTGAATGCAATTGCCCAATTTACATCTGAATACAAGAACACATTGCCGCAAGGCTTAGGTACGGGTAAGATCTATGATGACAATATTGATTCGCCCCTTCTTGTGAAAAATGGGAATTTGAGCTATAAAGGGCCAGATGAGTGGGGTTTAATTGATTTTAGCTAAATTTTTTAGTTAAAACTTGCTATTTTGCTAAATAGGCTATTAATTAGCTAAAATTATTAGTCAATATGAGTTCTAAACTGAAGTTATCAAGCAAAAAACTAAGATCTGGAAAATTTCAGGTTAGTTTTTCGACTGTAGGAGTTGCACAAGAATGTTACGGATATATGCTTGCCGAAGCCAAGACTTCAGTGAACGACATCATTGCTAAAATCAACAGGCATGTCACCGCGATGCAATCATCAGACAGATACCATCAAAGAAATTTATTTTCGCTCAGTAAGAAAGAAATTAATTCAGGAAAGATTTTAATTTATAAACGATAAGTCAATGCCTGCCATCAACGAAAACATAAGATTTATTCGGAAGCAACTCAAGCTTACACAAGATCAATTTGGTCAGCAGTTAGGTATTAAGAGGTCTTTGGTGGGCGCCTATGAAGAAGGCAGAGCTGAGCCACGATTAGAGTTGTTGCATAAGATGGCAAGCATGGCAGGGTTGCCAGTGGATGCACTTATCAGCGCTGATCTCAATAAGTCCGATGCTCCAGTGTATGAGAAGAAAGACTTTGCAAGAGGCAGAGAGGTGTTGGTAGTTTCAATGGATTCCAACAAAAGAGACAATATTGAACTCGTACCTCAGAAGGCAGCAGCTGGTTATATGAATGGTTATGCAGACCCTGGGTATGTCAAGGAATTGCCTAAGTTCAATTTGCCTAACCTGAGCACCGGCACTTATCGCGCCTTTGAGATAAGTGGAGACTCTATGTTACCTATTTTGCCAGGGACGATTATAGTAGGAGAGTATGTTGAAAACTTAAGTGATATTAAAAATGGGAAGACATATATTCTCGTAACCAGTAGAGAAGGAGTAGTCTATAAAAGGGTGTTCAATTATCTGAGCGAGAATGGAAAACTCTTTTTAGTATCTGACAATCGTCAATACACGCCATTTCAAATTGATGGTGAGGATGTTTTGGAAGCTTGGTCTGCCAAAGCTTATATCAGTGTTCAGTTTCCTGACGTGGAAGCTCAGAATGATATGTCAATTGAAAATCTTGCTGGAGTTGTACTGGATCTGCAAAAAGAAATATTGGATTTGAAATCCAAAAAAGGTTAGCCTAGCGATCTATCCCCGTCTGTTCCAGTTTGGAACTAGGCGGGGAATAGATTATTTGTTTTTGCTCTGTTTATCTTGCCTGTTTCTGTTTCCTCAAAACTTTTAAGAAACTTGATTTCTCTGGGAATCTCATACTTGGAAAGTCCAGCTTTCATTTCAGATTGTAGGTTTAAAAGTATGTCTTCTTCGAAAGGAGGAGATTCTATTAGCAAGCATACTTTTTGACCAAGGTTTGTATCCGGAAATCCATTGATAAAGAACCTGCTATTGATGTCGCAAAGACGAAATATCTCTTCCAGCTGCTTTTCTATTTTCTCCGGAATCACTTTTACACCACCCGTGTTGATGATATTGTCCCAACGGCCTAGCCATTTGAATTGATTGGATTCCTTTAAATCTACCAAATCGTTAGTGATTACAGATTCGCTTAAAAAATCCGTTTTGATAACCAGACAACCTCGCTCATCTTTTTCAATCTCTACCTCTGGTAGGGCAGTGAAATAATCTTCTGGATTCGACCCGTTTAGTTTCATTAAGCCGATGTGGGATAATGTTTCCGTCATACCATAGGTGGCATAGATCTCGCATTTTACTGCTTTCAATCTTTCTTTTAATGATGACCCAATTGGTGCCCCTCCGATAATAACAACCCTAACCTCATCTAGCTGTTCGGGGTTTGCTTCAAGGATGGCTTGTAATTGGTAGGGGACGAGTGCAACGAAATCAATTTTTTGATTGATATCAGTTGAGGTAAAAGGATTGGATGAGGGTTCAGATGCGTTGATGTTCATTCCGGTCACAAAACTTCTCACTAACATCATTTGTCCGGCAATGTATTTTGTGTCAAGACACACCAAAGCAGTGTCACCTTCTTGCAATCCAAGTGCAGCTTCCGTCATCCTGGCACTCGCTACCATCTGATCTCGCGAGAAAGTAATTTTCTTAGGAGTTCCTGTTGAGCCAGATGTTTGTAGCGTAAACTGTTTCTTGTCGGTTAACCAATCATGGCAAAATTCGAGGGTACTGTGCTCAAAATCTGAAGTAGCATCGAATGAGTTGTTAATTATTTGGTCATAAGAAAAGTTCTTGCCATTAATTACAATATCCGAACTGTCCATATACTTATGGGAACTTAGGAAATTTGGAGAAGTCTGGTTCTCTTTTTTCTAAGAACGAATTCTTTCCTTCCTTAGCCTCATCACTTAGGTAATATAAAAGCGTGGCATTTCCCGCCAGCTCTTGTATACCCGCCTGACCATCGAGCTCTGCATTAAAAGAGCATTTGAGCATACGGATAGCAAGCGGACTTTTCTTAAGAATTTTACGCGCCCACGCTACGTATGTTTCTTCCAGTTTTTCCAATGGAACGACTTTGTTAACTAACCCCATTTCCTTGGCTTCAGTGGCATCATACTGATCACACAAGAACCAGATTTCTCTTGCTTTCTTTTGACCTACAATTCTTGCAAGATAGGAAGCGCCAAAACCTCCGTCAAAGCTTCCGACCTTAGGGCCGGTTTGCCCAAACTTTGCATTCTCGGCAGCGATGGTTAGATCACAGACTACATGAAGCACATGCCCACCACCAATTGCCCAACCTGCTACAGCAGCAATTACCGGCTTTGATATAGAACGTATTAATTTTTGAAGATCCAACACATTCAGCCTTGGCACCTTATCACCACCTATATAACCTCCATGACCTCGAACACTTTGATCACCTCCACTACAAAAAGCTTTTCCGCCTTCTCCAGTTAAAATGATTGCACCAATTTCGGGATCTTCCCTGCAAATCATCATTGCATCAATCATTTCCTGAACGGTGAGGGGAGTAAAAGCATTATGAACCTCAGGTCGGTTAATGCTTATGCGAGCGATTCCTTCAAATTGTTGAAATAGAATTTCTTTGTACTCTTTTATGGGTTGCCAGGGAAAATTAAGCGTCATAGTTACTCTTTATTTGTTTTTTAAAATTGTCTACAATTATTCTCGCCTCCATTGCTGTTGACTCAATTTCAAGAACTTTGGTCCGTCCATCGAAATCAAAAAAGTCTTTTAGTAAATTCTTTAGCTTTTTTAGGCTATCCAATTTAAGGTAATCGAAATCGTATTCAAGAGCTACACTGCGAGCTGATAATCTTTGATGAGTTATAAAGTACTCATCAAATTCCGGGAGTTGATTGGGCCCATCAATCATTCCAAAAATAGCACCTCCATGATTGTTAAGCACTACAATTCTCAAGTTGGGTAATTTATAGTTGTGCCAGAAAGCATTTCTGTCATAGAAAAAAGCCATGTCACCGGTAATCAGAATGGTAGGAGTGTTAGTGGCAAGAGAATGCCCAACAGCAGTACTTGTACACCCATCAATACCACTTGTACCTCTATTGGCGAAAACTGAAGTCTCTTTCTGTTCCTCATTAAGCCCGATAAAATTGGCATACCTTACCGCCATACTGTTGGACAAATGCAGGTGCGAAGGTTGTGGAGAATTTTTTATTATTTCGTTGACCAGTGAAAATTCGTTCAATTCTGGTGTTACAAAAAAAGCTTTAGTTGCACGCTGGGTACGATGCTCTTCTGCTTCCCAGAGTCTGTAATAGTTTTCCCGTTTTTGACCATCAAATCCTGTTTTGGAAATAACTTCTGAAAATTGTTGAAGAAATGATAATGGGGTAGTCGGTATAACAGATGTTAGACTTTGGAATGTATCAGCTACTTCACCTTCTGGTTGAATGTGCCAGTGAACGCTTGGTTTATAGTTTCTTAAAAATGTTTTAAGATTTTTGGAGATTACTGATTTGCCGAAGGTAATCAGTAGCTCAGGTTGTAATGCTTTTTTGTTGTCTGGTTTACATTGCCCAAGCATTGCATCTGCGTGTGTGATGCTATGTGATAAGGAGTGAAGGTTGGAAATGACATCTGCAACTACAGGTAGGTGCTGTTGTTTAGAAAACGAGTCAAGCGCTTTGGCGAAGGTTGGGTCCGAAGGTTGCTGCCCTGCAACTATGAGTATTTTAGAGGTGGTATAAAAGGTAGATCTAAGTTTTTCAAGGCCATCTAATTGTATTACCCGCTCTATTGGTGTTATCACTCTTGCATTTGAAGAGAATTGAATGACTTCACCTTGTGTTGGGTATAGCGGTTCGCGTAAAGGAATATTAATATGAACTGGCCCTTTTGGGAATTGCCGAGAAAGGTTGATGGCCTCATTTATGGATCTGTTGATGTACCACAAACTATCCTCATGTTCATAATCTTGAGGCAACTGGTAGTGTTTTTTTACATGGCCTCCATAGATATTCTCCTGTTGTATGGTTTGTCCATCTAGTTGATCCACCCATTCTTTAGGTCTGTCAGCAGTAAGTACTATTAAGGGAACGTGCTGATAGAACGCTTCAGCAATCGCTGGAGCAAAATTGTATGCAGCAGATCCTGATGTACAGATCAAAACAACGGGATGATGACCGGCCAATGCTATGCCATTAGCAACGAAGGCAGCACTTCGTTCGTCACTGAATGTACGGGTATTAATTTTTGGATGAGAAACAAAAGCGCTCGTTAGTGGTGCACACCTGGAGCCAGGACACAACACGGCTTCTTTGATACCCTGTTGAGCACAAATTTCTGCAATATCATAAATGGGTTGGAGGCGCACTAAATATTAAGATTGGATAACTTGAAGGAGTGTATTCATTTTCATTTCTGTTTCTTCCCATTCTTTTTCAGGGTTGGAATCGATAGTGATTCCAGCTCCTGCGTATAGAATGGCTTTTTTATTGCACCACTGCATGCAGCGAAGATTAACAAACAACGATGTTTCGTTTTCAAAGTTAACAGGGCCTAGGTATCCGCTGTAAAAACTTCTGTCGAAAGATTCATTTGTTTTTAGAAATGTAATCGATTCTTCTCTGGGCATCCCACAAACGGCAGAAGTTGGGTGCAGAAGCTTAAGCATCACAGAACCTAATTGTGGAAAATTTGTAGCATTCATGTCTACTTCAAACTCAGTTTTTAAATGAGCAAGATTACCGGCTTGCCATGTTTTTGGCCCTAGTTCAATGTATTCACGCAACCTAATTTTTTTGAAACAATTCACGATGTAGCGACTCACAAGCGCTTGCTCTTCTATTTCTTTTTGTGTCCATGCAATATGTTTTGTGTTGGCTTGAGGAGGGAGTACCTGAGTTCCTGCAACGGCTACAGTTTTGAAGTGCATTTGGCCATCAACGGCCACTAATAATTCAGGCGATGCGCCCAACCAGGTGCCTAGCTCTAATGCTGAAACAAGGGATACAAATGCATTCGGATATTTTGTGCAAAGCTTATTAAAGGTATCAATCAAATCGAACGTTTCGGGTAGTTCAATTTGCTTGCATCTGGAGGGCACAAGTTTTTCAAAATTGCCAGCTTCAATCTGTTGGATGGCATCTTTCACCAGTGAAGTGTAGTCATTTTGAATGGAGTCTTTTCGTTCGTATGATTTTGAAGGGTGAAAATGAACTGCGCTTTTTTTCTTGAGGCTATCCTTTACCTTATAATGAGTATCCGAAATGTTGGGATTTACATCACCATTCTCAATGGTATAACTGATATTGGCTTTAAGAAATATTTTTTTTTCCTTACTGTCGAATGGAGAGAAAATAAAACCCGTGCCGTGATCCTCGAACGTTAAATCCTCAAGTAATTGTATGCCTTCCGTACAGACGATTAAATTTTTTTTGCTGGTTCCTGGTAATCTCCATAAGCCAATGGCATTGCCATCGGTCAGATGCTCACGAAGAAGCCCCTCAATAATTTCCTTTTCGGCACGCTGTACCTTCCTTTCATTTGAGACCTCAGCCATTTTCTTTATTACTTTTTATCAATCACAGCCATTGTTATTCTGCTGATCGAGACTAATTCATTTTGAGGGTTTACGATTTTAATTTCCCAAACATGAGTTTTTTTGCCAATATGTATGGGGCGGGTTGTGCCTGTAACAATACCTTCCCTTGCACTCTTAATGTGGTTGGCATTGATTTCAAGTCCAACACAATACTGTTTGTTTTGGTCTACACATAATGTTGCAGCTACACTTCCCAGCGTTTCAGCCAGTGTCACTGAAGCTCCACCATGTAACAACCCAAAGGGCTGATGTGTTCGCTTATCTACGGGTAGTGTTGCAGAAATATAGTCTTCACCCACCTCAGTAAACAGTATTCCGAGATGTTCAACCATATTGTTTTTTGACAACTGATTTAAAATATCAACAGTAACACCATTTGAGGCAAATGAAGGGCTTTTGGATTGTGCTGCCAAGGTTCTAATTCTTTATTTTTGACGCCAAATTAGAGGAAATTGACCAGTAAAAAAATATACTTAATTAGACATGGGCAAACCGAGTTCAATCTCAATGGCATTGTGCAAGGCAGTGGAATAGACTCAACCCTCAATGATTTGGGAGTTGAGCAAGCCCGCTTATTCTACGATTCTCACCAACACGTTTCATTTGATAAGGTGTACACTTCAAAATTAAAGAGGAGTATTCAATCTGTTTCTTCATTTATCGAAAAGGGAATTGAGCATGAATCTCATTCAGGGCTAAATGAGATCAACTGGGGAAGTAAGGAGGGAACAAAAATTACTCCGGATGAGGATGATTATTATCGGTGGCTTTTGAAACAATGGCAGAACAATGATATTTCTTTGCCTATTGATGGTGGCGAAAGCCCTGAAGATGTGGCAGCTAGACAGAGATCAGTTATTAAAACAATTTTGAATAGGGAGGACGAGCAAACAATTCTCATTTGTATGCATGGCCGTGCTATCAGGGTGTTGTTGTGTCAATTATTGAACTACCCTCTTTCTGCAATGGATGTTTTTGAGCACAATAATTTATGCCTTTACCTTCTTAATTATACCGGGTCGATGTGCTCAGTTGATCTGTTTAATAATATAGACCATTTAAAAAATTTGAAGCCGGCTGCCCATTAAAAGGCAATTTAGTCTTTGAGCTGATCGAGGGCGGACTTGGCTTTGCCATCAATACTGTTCTTGTAAGCATGGTTTTTATAGCTTAAAGCAAGTTCAAAATATTTCCTTGCTGAAGCGATGTCATTATTTGTCTTGGAGATAAACCCAAGTTGCAAAGCAGAATTGGGAGCAAAGTACCATGGATTGACACCAGCTAACTTTATCGTTCGTGCGTAGTAGATTTTTGCAGTAGTTTGATCTCCCATTTTATCCGAAAGGCGGGCTTTGCTATAGCTGTATTCAGCTTTTTCTTTTTCTGTGGCCAAACTGTTTTCATCTATGGTCTTAAGTGTGGCAAGGGCTTCTTGATAATAGCCACCATCTGTGTATAGCCGAACCTTCAGAATTTTTGGGTTTGGGAAAATACTTTCCTTTAACTGAGAATTGGCGTAACGATCTGGTTCTGCCACTTCCTTGCCTGTTTTCTTTGCTGTTTCGAAATTCTTGTAGGCTTCTTCCTTTTTGTTTTGTAGCCAATAACAAAGAGCAATCTTGTAGTAAGAGTCTTTTTTAAAATTGATGCTCTTATAATGAGCTATAAATTTTTTGTAGGCACTGATTGAATTAGTGTAATCACCTTTCTGTAGTAAAATTTCTCCTCTTAGGTAATCTATATAATACATAGGTAGCCCCTGTGGGTGTTCATCCAGAGTTCGGATTAATTGTAAGGCCTTTTCACTTTGTGAATTCTTCATTAGCATATTAACTCCGAGAAAAAGAGTTAATCGATTATACGGCTGCTCTTCAAGCACTTTCAGTATACCGTTTGTAGCTTCTTCATGTTGCTGGTTGATCAGCCCTTTGATAGTAAAATATAGAATAGTGGCTTCTGTATTTAGAGAAGATTCTGAATTTCGAAGTTCCTGCAATTGCTGTTGCCCTTTCGTGACAGATCCCTTCATTCCCAACAAGGTCATAAACCAATTGTACTTATCGGGTACTGTTCCAATCATCACCTGGATCACACCGCTTGTTTTCTTTACAGGAATGAAATCGGGGTATTTTTTTAAACATTCTTCAGCGTTGCTGTAAGCCGAACGAATGGCCCAAACTGCATTTAAATCCTGTCCAAGGTTTAAGAAATTAAACCCCCGCTGTAAATTGAGTTCAGCTTTAAGGAAAAGCGTTTCGGCAGATTCTTTTTGACTATCCAAGTATTTAAAGCGTGTTCTGAAGTTAGCCTCGATATTTTGAAATTTTACTTCATCTTCAGAGATCAGTACATCGAGTGTTTCGCAGAAACTCTCTACGTATATTTTATGGTAGGGATTGGTGTTGGTATTGAGTGCTGCCAATGCAGCGTATGCCTTATCAGTTTCTAAATTAAGGACTGATTGATAGGCCTTTTGAAGTTGAGGGTCGAAT
>JBATLM010000225.1:0-8593 GCA_049289315.1 Cyclobacteriaceae bacterium | reverse complement strand
ATGCATTGGTTGCCATTCTTATTCTGGGTGCCATCATCACCCCTCCCGATCCATTGAGTCAGTCATTAATATCATTGCCCTTGTACTTGCTTTATGAAATAAGTATCTTGATTTCTGCGATGGTAGTGAGACAAAGATTAAAACAAGACGAAGAAGACCTTCGAGCAGACCAAGCTGACACATGAAACAAAAAATTGCCATAGGTAGTGACCACGCTGGTTACGAAATGAAAGAAGAGGTAAAATCGCTATTGGAAAAACAAGGTTTTGAAATCACTGACTTTGGAACCAACAGTACGGAATCTACCGACTATCCTGATTATGCGCATCCCGTAGCCAACACTGTAGAAAAAGGTGAAAATGAGCTCGGAATTTTAATTTGTGGTTCAGCCAATGGAGTAGCAATGGCCGCTAATAAACATCAAGGGATTCGTGCTGCTATTTGCTGGAATGAAGAGCTGGCATCACTTGCCCGGCAACATAACAACGCCAATATACTTTGCCTGCCTGCGCGATTTATAAAAATGGAATTAGCTGAAAAAATTGTTGATCAGTTTTTGAAAGTTAGTTTCGAAGGTGGCCGCCACGAGCGCAGGGTTAACAAAATCAGTTGTTAATCTTTCGATAAACATTTCCTTCCTTTCTGTACTCCCTTCCAATTGAAGGGATTCTTTGTATCACTCCTTTCATTAGGTTATTCTTATCAATTATTACTTCTGGAGGATCCTCATTGAAGCAAGAAGAAATAATTTCTACATGGTCATATTTTGTCAGGTCAGTAAATACGGGTGCTGACAATTCCCAATCCAAAAAGTAGCCCCCTAAAGAGTTATTCTGATATAAATTCAAATTCTTATCAAGAACTAGTATTCTCTTCTCCTTAATTTGCCCGAAAGACGAAATCGTCTTTGGAAACAATCTTTCAAAATTTACTTCTTCTATTCTGCCTCCCCTCGAGAGGAGGTTCACACTGAGTATGCCTCCCAAAAAAAGCCAAAGCATCACCTCCGCTCTCCACCTTCTTCTTATTAAAAGGAGGTAATGACTTATAAAATAGGCAAGTGGTGGAATGAACAATATCAAACTGGCTGGCGAAACCTGACGAGCAACCAAAACCTGGATCAATGCAAACAGCAGCCATAGAAACATTACCTGCATCAATTGTGACTGATACTTAGTAAAGCGTGCCTCTCTGTTCATCATGAATACAGAGAAAACAAAATAGGCCAGTGGTATAGCCGCTAATACAAATAAGCCTTTAAGGCTTATCAGCATCTCGCCTGAGAAAGTAAGATTGCTGAGGTAAAAATTTCTCCACAGCAAAGAGGTCTCCCCTTTATAGTAATAAAGGGTGAATAGCACCGCGTGAGGCAAAATAAATCCAAACACCATCAAGGCAATTTTTCTGAACCCTGCCCTGGTGAAAGTGATTAAAATGAATATGGTCAGTAATAAAAATACCCAATAGGAAAACACAAGAAATGTGGCCAAGCCCAGGTATACACCCAGCTTTAAAGTTATTTCATCCCGTTGAATCTTAAATTCAATCTCATGGAAAAGCTGGTTGAGCGCAAAAAGTAAAACAGTTGAGGCTAATAATTCAGGAGAAAAACTAAGTAGGTCAAAAGAAAAGAAGCAAAGGAGTCCAAAAATTAATGAAGGCAAATACGTATTCTCAGTGTAGGCTTTATTGTTAATCAATAAAATGGCAAAGTAGCTGGATTGAAAAAAAATAATCAGGATGGCTATGATATGCCCAGCCAACAAAGACTTGCCAAACACCATGTACATAAACCCAAACAATACACTTGCTAGAGGGGGGGTGTCGTCAAATACCTGCACATACATGAGTTTTCCCTCAGCAATGGCCTGTCCCAGCACGAAATTCTTTAGCTCACTAAGCATTACCCCCACAGGCATAGTAAGAAAGGGAAGACTTATCAAAACGATTATGATAAGTAATCCAAGCAAGCGATAAGGGTCATTGATCCGAAAGAAGCGGAGCAGCACAGGCAGTTTTATTTAGAATTCGCAATTAACCCAAAAAATGAGGATTGGCCTCCACCAGACCAATTTTTATTCCGCCACCTCATGACCCTACACTTTTGCTTATCTTTGAGGCATGAGTGGAACCGTGAGACAACAGAAATACAGTAAGCTTATCCAAAAAGAAATCAGCGACATTTTTCAGCGCGATAGAAGGGGCATTCTCAACAATGAAATGATTACCATCGCAGACGTAAAAATGAGTCCGGATTTAAGTGTGGCCAAGATCTACATCAGCATGATGCTTGCTAAAAGTAAAGATGCCACGCTTAACCGCTTAAACACCCGAAAAAGCGAGATCAGAAAAGAATTGGGAGGCAAGATTGGAAAGCAGGTACGTATAATTCCTGAGTTGATCTTTTTCATCGATGAGGTGGAAGAAAATGCATTCAAAATCGATTCTTTGATCAACAGCCTGAACATCCCACCCGCTGACGAAGAGAGTAAAGAAAGTTAAAAAAAGAATCCTACTCTCCGTGAATCTCTCCCTGTTTATCGCCAAGCGTTATTTCTTCTCCAAGCGAAAACAAAATTTCATTAATATCATTTCCATTCTTTCAATGATCGGGGTTGCCTTCTCCACAGCAGCACTCATCATTGTGCTTTCTGTTTTTAATGGGTTAGAGGGGTTACTCCGCTCGCTGTACGTTTCGTTCGACCCCGAGCTTAAAATTGAAGCTGTTGAAGGAAAATCATTTGAGGTAAATGATGTGCTCCTTTCCCAAATTAATGCTATAGAAGGAGTGAGTGTTGTTACTGAGGTAATTGAAGACTACGCCTACATTCGCTACCGCGATGCAGATGTAATCGCTACCATTAAAGGAGTGAGTGACAATTTTATTGATCAACACCGCCTTGATGATCGCATTGTACAGGGTGAAATGAAATTAAAAGAGGACGGTGTGGACTATGCCATTCTCGGGCGTGGCATACAGTACGCACTTTCTGTGGCTGTGGAGGATGAGATGTATGCGCTTCAGGTGTTTTATATAAAAGATCTTAAGCGAACTTCCCTAGACCCTTCGCAAATGTATTCGCGTAAGAGCATTAGGCCAGGTGGAGTTTTCTCCATTGAAAAAAATTATGATGAAAATTATATTTTCCTTCCTCTCGATTTTGTTGCAGACTTGCTAGACTATGGAAATAAAAGAACAGCATTAGAGATTAAAACTGATGAAGGCGTTAATCTCAATAGTCTAAAACAAAAAGTAGTGGAGACAATAGGAGACTCCTTTGCCGTACTTACCAACGAAGAACAACAGAAAGATCTTTATAGGCTCTTGAAAATTGAAAAGCTTTTTACATTCCTTGCTTTGTCTTTATTAATAACCGTTGGCTCAATCAATATCTTTTTTTCTTTAATGATGCTAGCCATCGACAAGAAAAAGGACATCAGCATCCTCTCTGCAATTGGTGCCGACCAAAAATTGATCAGAAGAATTTTCTTTTCAGAGGGAGCTATTATTTCTTTCATCGGAGCTGGATCTGGTTTATTAATTGGTGGGCTCATCTGCTGGGCACAAGATCAATTTGGGCTTGTGGGAATGGGAATGGAAAATGCTGTGGTTTCTGACTATCCCGTCAAACTGATTTGGACTGATTTTGCACTTACCAGTTTGGTTATAGTGGGCATTACTTTTTTGGTATCATTTTACCCCGCCATTCTGGCTTCCAGATCATATTCTACTCAAAACCTATAGTTCTGCCATGTAGGAAAAGAGCTAAAATTGTTCGGTTTTTTTCAACCGGATTGCCTATTTTGCAATTCTGCTTATACAAAAAAGCTCTTTTTCTTATCAAAACGGGCTCTTTTTAAAGGCAGACATTGTTAGACATTGTAAATCAAGTTGCTCAGGCCCCATGAATGTATCGGCAGCCCAGCCCTTTCAAATCATCTACTCGCTATACCAGCACGAGTACCTGGGGTATATGTTTGAGTCATTTATAGTACACTTAGATGACAATGGAAAGCTTACCTATCAGCATCAAAATATCTCATCAAAAAATGCACGTGAGTTTTCCAAAGGGTTAGACGATCGCGACTATGAACTCATTGAGATCATGGATAGCATGAGTCAAGATGCCGTGCTCAAGCACTTTTCAAAAAAAGTGATGAAGCCCAACGAGTTTTTTGCAAAAATCTATAAAAAGGAGAAAGGAGATGAGATGCTTCAGGAGCAAATTGAAGCATACATGGAAAAAAGAAGAGCTATTGTGATGGACAAGTTGTCTGGCAAAATGGTTTTTGAAATGGGCAACGATGGGGAGCCTACAGAGAGAAAATTGGAAGTGCAATCAGAGAAGGCTTCTATTCAATTCCACTTTATGCGCAGTGAGGATAGCACCAATTACTATCCTACAATTTCACATAAGGGCAAAAAAATTGATCTTCCCAATGCATCTGCGTATTTGGTTTGTAAAAGCCCGGCATGGCTTGTGCTGAGTGGGAAACTCTACGGATTCGATGTACACGTAGATGGCAAAAAATTGCTTCCCTTTCTAAGTAAAAAATTTGTAGTCATTCCAAAAAATTTAGAGGAAACCTATTACAACAGGTTTGTAGCTCCACTTATTGCCTCCTTTGATAATGTGGAGGTAAAAGGGTTTGAAATTGCCAAACATGACTTCTCTCCTCATCCATTGCTCACGCTGTCGGAACTTGCGCCTGTAGGTAATAGAACCACCCCTAAACTTTTTGGTGATGACGGCACACAGTATCAAAAAGATGATGAGTCGGGAAAAATTATTTTTGACCTCTCCTTCAAATACGGAAAGCATCAATTTAGAGGAGACTCGCCAGGACCCGTAAGTGTGAAACTAGAGAAACATGAAAACAATTATGTTTTTCATCGCATTGTAAGAAACTTAGAGGCAGAGAAAAAATACGCACAGACATTGACCAAACTGGGTTTGGCTTTGAAAGGAGGTTTTAGAACTGCTGTGGAAAAGGCACATGCATTCTCGTGGCTCAATGAAAACAGAATAAACCTTTTGGATCTTGGCTTTGAAGTAAGTCAACCCGATAACAGGGATAAAAAATACTTTGTAGGCAAGGCGGTAATAGAACTGGATGTAAAAGAAACCATAGATTGGTTTGACATTCATGCAAAAATATTTTTTGGTGAATTTGAGATCTCCTTTAAGGAGTTGAGAAAACTCATCATGAAGAAGAAGGTAGAGTTCAAACTTCCCAATGGAGAGATTGCCATTATCCCTGAAGCATGGTTAGTTAAGTTTGGAGATTTGTTCGCACTTAGTGAAACAAAAGGTAAAAATGAAAAGCCTGTACTCAGAAAGCATCACATTACTTTGCTTAAGGAGCTTCAGGAAAATAATCTTGCCAAGGTGCACATGAGCGAAAAGCTTCGCCATCTTGACTCTTTCGCAGGTATTAAAGACTATCCTCTGCCTAGCCAATTTCAGGGTACACTAAGAAAATATCAAAAGGCCGGATACAATTGGTTGCGCTTTTTAAATGACTATAGACTGGGAGGCTGTCTTGCTGATGATATGGGATTGGGTAAGACAGTTCAAACCTTAGCGATGCTTCAAGCGGAAAAAGAGAAAGGAGATGCGGGAACTTCATTGCTTATTATGCCTACTTCGTTGGTTTACAATTGGGAGATGGAGGCTGCCAAGTTTACTCCTAACCTTAAAATTCTCAACTACACAGGTACACATAGAAATAAAGACGTTTCAAAATTCAGTAACTACGATCTTATCCTGACCTCCTATGGTATTACACGGCTAGATGCTGATCACCTACAGAATTTTATGTTCAACTACGTGATCCTGGATGAATCACAAGTCATTAAAAATCCAACATCCAACATTGCAAAAGCTGTTATCAAGTTAAGGTCAAAACATCGTCTTACCCTGACTGGTACGCCACTAGAAAATACCACTTTGGATCTTTGGTCTCAGATGACATTTATCAATCCAGGCTTATTGGGTGGACAAAAGTTTTTTAAAGACGAATATTTAATTCCAATAGAAAAGAAGGGAGATGAGAGCAAGACTAAAAAACTCAATGCTATCATCAAACCTTTTATATTAAGAAGATTAAAGGCACAAGTAGCTACTGACCTTCCAGAAAAAGTAGAAAACATTTACTATACTGATATGACTCCTGAACAAGAGGAGAAATATGAAGAAGTAAAAGCGCACTATCGCCACAAAATATTAGATCTTATTGAAAAAGAAGGGATTAATAATTCAAGATTTACATTGTTAGAAGGCCTTACTAAGCTGCGCCAACTTTCAAACCATCCAAAAATGATTGACCCTAATTATAAGGGCGATTCAGGAAAGCTGAACGATGTATCTCACATGATTGAGAACGCCATCGCTGAAGGACATAAATTATTAATCTTCAGTCAGTTTGTGAAACATCTTAATATTATCAGACAGCACCTAAAGAACAGCAAAGTGCCTTTTGCTTATATGGATGGCTCCAGTACCGACAGGAAAGAACAGGTGGCTATGTTTAACAAAGACAAAAAAGTAAAAGTCTTTTTAATTTCTATAAAAGCTGGAGGATTGGGACTCAACCTTACAGAGGCCGACTATGTGTTTATCCTTGACCCTTGGTGGAATCCTGCAGTAGAAGCACAAGCGGTAGACCGCGCTCATCGTATCGGGCAAAAAAAGAAAGTGTTTACTTATAAATTTATTACCCGTAACTCAGTGGAGGAAAAAATTCTAACATTGCAAAAAAGCAAACTTAGATTGTCGGAGAATTTAATCTCAACGGAAGAGAGCGTTATCAAAACACTTACCAAAGAGGATATTGAAATGCTGATGAATTGATCAGGAGTAAGAATCAGTCCTTTTTTTCTTCCACCTGTTGTGCGACCATAGCCATCCTCCAGGATTTTTCTTAATCACCTCTTCAGTCGCTTTGATATAATTTTCTATCATGTCAAAATTGCCCTTCTCATAGGGCGGTTCTGAAATTTTTATCAATTCGACCTCGTAATAACCTCGCTTTGGATGACTCATTTTAGCGAAAAACACAGGGTATTGAGTCATGTAAGATAATTGATTTACCCCCTGAAAAAAGGCAGTATCCTGATTTAAGAAAGTAGTCCAATATCGTTTGTCATTGTCATGCCCTGGAAATTGGTCAGCCACAATAGCTACACCCCGGACTATCTCTCTTCTCCTTATAATTTCTCTCGCAACATCGGCTCGTTTAATAGGATGCCCCCCAAACCGGGTGCGAAGTAATAAAGAGAACTGATCGAAAAATTTACTGCTGGGAGGTTGATACACAAAGTCTACGGGAATAGGTAAGTAAATACTTCCGGCAGCCACAAGCCACTCCCAGTTAAATTGATGTGAGGTAACATAGATGACAGATTGTTTTTTATCCCTGTAAGGGATTATCACTTCTGGATTGAGATAAGTCATTCTTTTCTCCAATTCCTGTTTTGAAATGGTAAGCAGTTTCAACGTCTCCACCGAGTAATCACATAGGTTCCTATAGTATTCCTTTTCATACCTCTTAATGGAAGCGTCATCATTTTCGGGAAAGGAGTTTTTCAAATTCTTTACTACAATCTTTCTTCTATATTTTACCAACCTATAGGTAACGAAAAATAGAAAATCTGAAAGAAGGTATAGAACTGGAAAAGGCAGGCTTGATAAGATGCGCAGCAGAAACATTTACTCAAATTTGCGTTCGGAAAGTTACCTCAAGTAATGACAATTCCATATTTCTCCATTCATGATCATTCCTAAAAGCACTTTAGAACAATTTTCATCACTATTGCAGTATATTTCGGGAACGGTTAACATTCATAAAAGGTTTAAAAGACCTAGCCCATGTTTACATGAAGGATAAGGTTATTATTATCACAGGGGGATCATCAGGAATAGGCAAAGCCTTGGCCTCTCATTTTGGGCAGAAAGGTTCTCGGATATTGATTACGGGCAGAAAAAAGGGGGAGTTGGATGCTGCAGTAGCTGAACTAAGTAACAACGGGATTGAAATAATTGGCTATCAGGGTGATGTAAGCCTAAAGGCGGATAATGATAGAATGGCTGACCTTGCTATCAGTAAGTTTGGGAAAATTGATGTGCTTATTAATAATGCCGGCATCTCCATGCGGGCCTTGTTTCAGGATTTGGATCTTGAGGTGATAAGAAAGGTGATGGATATCAACTTTTTTGGAGCCGTTAGTGCCACGCAAAGTTGCCTTCCTCATTTAATCAAAAGCAAAGGAACTATTGTAGGTATTTCTTCCATTGCTGGATATCGCGGATTGCCTGGACGAACTGGCTACAGTTCCTCCAAGTTTGCTCTTAATGGTTTTTTAGAGGCATTGCGCACTGAACTTATAAATACAGGGGTCCACGTCCTTATTGCCTGTCCGGGTTTTACTGCTTCTAATATTAGAAAACGTTCACTGCTCAAAGATGGATCAGCACAGGGAGAGTCACCGAGAGAAGAAGGAAAAATGATGACCCCAGAGGAGTGCGCCATGCATATTTACAATGCTACAGTGAAGCGAAAGAAAACACTCATACTGACAGGTCAGGGTAAG
>JBATLM010000224.1:0-6465 GCA_049289315.1 Cyclobacteriaceae bacterium | reverse complement strand
GCTCAAGAGTATCGACATCGATTCTTGGGTTTTTGAAACTCCTTTTAATATAAAATACCGCTATCCGGTGTCGATGAAATCAAACTGGATTTTTGGCGGGGGCTATACAGCCATGCTCTACTCCAAGCAAATTCTTGAATACGATTATCAGTTTGATAATAATCAATCCGCATCACTGAACTCTTCCATCCTGGAAAAGGGTTTGAAGGTTTACCCAGGCACACTCAATTTGTCTCTTGGTTTCAGTAGTGAATTGAAAAATAAGAAATCAATAGAAACGTCCATCTACTATCAACACGGGCTGGGTAAGGTAGGAATCGAACAAACTATTCCGACATTTATCGGATTAAGAGGAGCATACTGGTTTACGCTAAAGTAAAACCCCCATAAATTCGTTTGCAACTCTTTGCCAGAGTCGCCACCTTAGCAAAAATTCTAATCATTCATGGCACTTACCTATTGGATCATTGGCATAACTGCTTTTGTTAGTTGGTACTCATTCGACAAACCTGAAGTGCTTGGTAAACTTTTGTTAAACCCTTATAAGGTTTCTAAAAACAAAGAATACTATCGGTTAATCACCAGTGGATTTGTACATGCTAATTTCCCTCATTTGCTGTGGAATATGTTCTCCTTCTACTTTTTTGGCCAGGTGGTGGAATATTATTTCAATTATCTATTTGGAGCCGCTGGCCCAATACTTTTTATAGTTCTTTATATTCTGGCCATCATCATTTCGGATTTACCGTCTTGCTTCAACCACAAGGACAACCCCAGGTATAACTCCCTAGGAGCTTCAGGTGGTGTAGCCGCCATCATTTTTGCCTCTATTCTCTTTCAGCCGCTACAAGACATATGCCTATATGGCATCCTTTGCTTTCCAGGATTCATTTTCGGAATCGCCTACATTATTGGCTCTTATTATTATGGTAAAAGAGGAAAAGACAATATCAACCATGCTGCTCATATTTATGGAGCACTAGTGGGGCTTGTTTTTTGCATCGTCATTTACCCCCGCTCCCTTATGCTTTTTATCGACCAAATTAAAGAATGGCGTATTTTTTAAGCGTATTGACCAAATTTACCACCACCGCTGTTAATTATTGATCTCAAAAAAAGTCCAATGACTTTTTTGGGTTGATAGTATTTCGTTTCTTGCGCCTCGTTTAAACTGAAAATCATGCGTTATCTACTAATAGGGTTGTTGTTTGTGAGTACACTTGCGTCTGCCCAATCCAAAAAAGAATTAAAAGCTGAAGTAATTAAGTTAAATGCCGAAGTGGAAAGCTTGAGCTCTGAGCTTGATGCCCTGAAAAATCCGCCCAAAGCAGAGCTCAATAACGACCACGAAAAGGCCAGCTACGGATTAGGCGTATTAATGGCGTCTAACCTTCAAAAACAGGGATCAGATTCTTTACTTGTTGAGATTCTTAACGAAGGCATGCGTGATGTAATGAATGGCTTACCCGCGCAAATGGATGAGGAAGAGGCTATGGCCATAGTACAACCTTATATGAACAGGGCCATGGAAAGAGAAATAGAAGCATTAAAGAAAGAAGGCGTTGATTTTCTTGCGGCTAACAAAACCAAAGAAGGTGTGAGAGTAACGGAGAGTGGCCTGCAATACAAGGCATTAACTACAGGCTCAGGAATAATGCCCAACGCAGCAAGTAACGTAACTGTTCACTACACCGGTAAACTTATTGATGGTACTGTTTTCGATAGTTCCGTTGAGAGAGGTGAGCCAGCAACCTTTGGTGTTAGTCAGGTAATTAGTGGATGGACAGAAGCACTACAACTTATGCACGAAGGTGACAAATGGGAGCTTTACATTCCGTATGAAATAGGTTATGGAGAACGTGGTGCTGGAGCACAGATACCTCCATTTTCCACTTTGATATTTGAAGTAGAGTTGATTAAAGTCAACTAGTCAATACTTCACTTTAATTCTTGTTCCGGGCATTGGCATCATAAAGTAATCATTGGGTTTCCCCAATCGATCTATACGCCTCCTTACTTTTTTAGGATTTGTACTACGAACCAATCTTTGATCATAGAATGACTTTGGTGTCCGGAAAAAATCTTCCCAGTGTACAAACATCAGTTTATCCGGTTGAATAAGCTCAATCAGTTTATTGGGGTAGTCGTCAACATTGGGAGTAGACGCATAACATACCAAAGCCAAATCAACTCCTCTTTTACTTAACTCTTCTGCAGGAGGGAATCCGAAAGGAGGTTGACTGGCTGATGTTTGTAGAAAAACACGGAGGGTATCTGAGCCCAGAAAGTCTATCAGAAAGGAGTAAGTCTCTCCTGTTGACCATTTGAAAGCTTTGGTTTTACTGTTAGAATAAATCAAGTGCTCATCGAAATACTCTTCTTCCAACGGCTTATCCATGTGCAATTTCTTTTTCGTATGAGGGGCATGGTTAGATAAAATAGGAAGAACACGAATGGATGGGGCCACCGAAATCCATTCATAAGCCCTGTCGGAAGATCGAGGATCGTACACTTGCTCTTTAGTCAGGGAAGCCAGCCGAACGCCCTCTTTCTCAAAATTTTGCATGATCTTTGGTAAGTAAGCATTGCCATATACCACTTTCATATTGGTCAAATAGCGATCCTCCAAAAGCAACGGGAGATCCATGGCATGATCATAGTGCGTATGGGAAACCAATCCCGCTTGCACTACAGATGGAGATAAGAAATATTCAAAGTTTGTTTTCCATGTATTATAAAGTGAAGGATTGCTTTTCACTTTTCCCAATAGCTTCATTAATTTCTGATTAGAAAAGAAAGGGTCTGTTATGATTGCTTCCCCATTTCGCTCTAATACAAGGTTCCCACTTCCGAGGTAAACAATACTCATTTCATTTTTTGCGTCAGGGCTAACTGAAAGCACAGCTTCGCTTTTCTTTGGAACTATTTCAGGATAGAATTTTGAAACAGAATGAGTACAGGCAGTTAGCGATGCCAATACGATGATGGTCAAGTATTTCAACATTGAATAAAGGTATAAAAAATGAACTCTCGACTCAACCCTATTCCACTGCTTCGTTGGTTCGATAATTTCTTAATTTCGCACCTCACCTACTTGTTGCACATTGTCATTCGATCCATTTCATATCGATTTACCGATTACGGAAGTAATTGATGATGTTAAGAGCAATCTCAACGCAGGAAATACACTTATCGTTAATGCTCCTCCAGGTGCTGGAAAAAGCACCCTGCTTCCGCTCGCCTTATTACATGAACCTTGGTTGTATGGGAAAAAGATTTTGATGCTGGAACCCAGGAGATTGGCAGCCCGGTCTATTGCTTCCCGGATGTCCTCTTTATTAGAGGAAGAAGTAGGAAGTACAGTTGGTTATCGTATCCGTTTCGAAAACCGAATCGGCAATCAAACAAAAATAGAAGTGTTGACCGAAGGCATTCTTACCCGAATGCTTCATGGTGACAACTCTCTTGAAGGTATCGGTCTTGTGATCTTCGATGAATTCCATGAACGCAGCATCCACGCTGATGTGGCATTGGCATTGTGCCGGGAAGCGCAACAAGTATTGAGGCCTGACCTTCGTATCATGATCATGTCCGCAACGCTGGATATGCCTCAGTTGACTGATTTATTAAAAGCACCTGCTGTAGTAAGTCAGGGAAGACAATATCCTGTAGAGGTTCACTATGGAAACGGAGCAGATATGTTCCTCATTCCTGAATTGATGGCACGTGCTATCTCTAAAGCTAGTAAAGAACAAGAAGGTGATATCCTTGCCTTCTTTCCCGGAGAAGGAGAAATAAGAAAATGTGAAGAGCTACTAAAAAAAGAGCTGAGAGGCTTTGTTATTCATCCACTATTCGGACAGCTACCATTTCACAAACAACAAGCCGCGATCGTACCCAACAAGTCTGGCAAGAGAAAAGTAGTACTGGCCACCTCTATCGCTGAAACAAGTTTAACCATTGAAGGGATTACTACAGTAGTCGATTGTGGATATGGAAGAACATCTCGTTTTGACCCTAACTCAGCTTTGTCAAGATTGGAAACAGTAATGATTTCAAAAGATGCTGCCGACCAAAGAGCCGGAAGGGCGGGCAGGCTCGGCCCTGGCCATTGTTATCGGCTATGGACAAAAGCAACTCAAGCTCAACTGCAGGCACATCGATCCCCTGAAATATTAGAAACAGATCTTTCTTCCCTTGTCCTCGATATGGCACAATGGGGAATTATTGATATCAATCAACTTACCTGGTTAACTCCTCCTCCGAAAGGAACTGTGGCACAAGCTTCAGAACTGTTGCATGAACTTGATGCATTGGAGAACGGAAGGATTACTGACCATGGAAAAAAAATTCACGCGCTCCCCTGCCAACCTCGCATTGCACACATGTTGGTTTTGGCTGATGAAACCAATACACTGGAATTAGCCACCGATATTGCTGCAATTTTAGAAGAGCGCGATCCTTTACCGCGCGACTCAGGAATTGACATCAACCTTCGCATAGAAGCGTTGAGGCGATATAGAAAGGAAAACAATTCAGGTAAAAAGTTTAGTCGTATTGAAAAAATAGCAGCATCGTATCGGAAACTTTTTGATGCAGAACCAGATAACGGAGCATTCGACCCATTTGAAACAGGAGTGTTATTGGCCTATGCCTATCCTGAACGCATTGCCTGCGCAAGACCTGGCAACAATGCACAGTTCCAAATGGCCAACGGTAAATTAGCGATGGCAGGCCATCGTGATGATCTGGCGCATGAAGCCTGGCTTTCTGTGGCGCACGTTAATGCTCGAGATGGGATGGGTAAAATATTTATGGCCGCTCCACTCAATCCCAAAGACCTCGCACCTTTGGTGAAAGAAAAAGAGATCATCACATGGGATACCCGAAAGGGAGGATTGATTGCCACAAAAGACCTTCGCATTGGCAGCATCGTTTTACAATCAAAACCTTTGCCCTCACCTGATCCGAAACATTTATCAAAGGCTATTTCAGATGCCATAAAGCAGGAAGGTGAGCGACTGCTTTCATTTGATGACAATGTAGAGCAATGGCAAAACCGTGTGTTAAGTCTACGCAAATGGAATCCAGAAGAAGAGTGGCCAGATGTGAGTACTCACACGTTACTCTTTACTAACGAAGAGTGGCTAGCGCCTTACCTCACTGAAGTAAAAAAGCCTGATGATCTTAAAAAAATCGACTTGTTGGCTTTGCTAAACTCAAGCCTCGATTGGGAAAAACTAAAAGAATTAAATCGCCTAACCCCCACTTCAATTGAAGTTCCCAGTGGATCAACTGTTAAGATCAACTATGCTGCACCAGGAGAACCACCCGTATTAGCGGTGAGACTTCAAGAAGTATTTGGGATGGCCGATACCCCTAAAGTGAACAATGGAAAAAATAAGATGGTACTTCATTTACTTTCACCAGGGTACAAACCCGTTCAAATCACTTCAGACCTCAAAAGCTTTTGGGATACCACCTACTATGAAGTGAGAAAAGATCTAAAGCGGAGGTATCCTAAGCACAGTTGGCCAGAAGATCCATGGACAGCAGAAGCAGTGAAAGGTGTAAAAAGGAAAAAGTAAATTCGGGCTATCGGTGGACAACCCGAATCTCATAAAATATCATTCCTTCGTTTTGAACAACTCTCTCTTCACTTTTACTCTCCTGTTATAGGGATATACCCTATTGAAAGCTTTGTTCAAAGCCTCCACAACCTGAGAAATATATTCCTTTCGCGGACTTACTACCGCATCCTTTTCGCCCTCGGCAGTTGATATTCTCACGGAGTAACGTTCTCTCAAAATCACAAGCAAGAGAATTGCCACCACAGCAAGAAATCCACCACCCCAAATGGCGATAAGATTGACTCCATAATGGCCGCCATCATTGTATGACTGATACATACCATCAGGGTTAGGAAAAGTATTCATTAACCCTGATATCACTAACAAAACAGACAATACCAATAAAAGAATGCTTGGCAATCTTTCAGGCTTTAAAACAGAAAAGCCGTACTTGGTAATACCATTCAGTCTGTACTTCATATTACCGACTTCAAAAACAGAATCGGTAATCGTTACATCTCTACCATTGGTGTAGATTATATTATCCTCTGTCATAACTATTCATTTTATGGTTTAGAAACACTAACTACTTCTGAGCTAGTATTGCAAATGAATGGCCATTTCTAATTCTACGCGAAATACGAATACTTATTGAAAAGGGTGTGAATTTTTCTCTACACTATTCCCCAGTGTGGAATCAAATTACTTCGATTCAACCTCTGCCAGAAATTCTCTTAACGATCTCATATAGTCTTCTGGATTATCGCGTGTCTTGGCGTGACCTGCATTAGGCACAATTGCAACCTTAGAACCAGGAACAAGCGTCTGGAAGTAATACAGTGTTTCGGGTAGCACCTCATCATATTCCCCTCCAATAAAAAGTGTAGGCGTAGTG
>JBATLM010000223.1:0-49633 GCA_049289315.1 Cyclobacteriaceae bacterium | reverse complement strand
TTTATACCCTTTGGCATTTACCAACCTGAAGATGTAATCAAGCCCAAAGCTGATTTTATTCCTAAAGGAGTAAACTTTCAAATAGCGGAAATTGATAAAATAAAAAACGAACGAAACGAAGTGACCCTTGCTGATGGGCGAACCCTTCCTTATGACTTGCTGGTCATTGCTACAGGTACGGTTCCTGTGCCTGAGGAAACGCAGGGCTTGAAAGGCAAGTTGTGGTACAAGGACATTTTTGATTTCTATACTTACGATGGCACTACACAACTGGCAAACAAACTCAAGGATTGGAAAGGCGGAAGGTTAGTGATCAATCTGGCTGAGACTATTATCAAATGCCCGGTGGCACCATTGGAGTTTGCTTTTCTTGCGGATGCCTACTTTACAGAAAAAGGCATGCGCGACAAAGTGGAAATCTCTTATGTTACACCACTATCAGGGGCGTTTACAAAGCCGAAGGCCACAGCGATGTTGAGTAAACTGCTTACGGAAAAAGGAATTAATGTAGTTCCGGATTTCTATCTGGAAAAAGTGGATGAAGACAGAAAGGTACTGGTGTCTTACGATGAATTAGAAGTGCCTTTTGATTTGTTGGTTTCTGTTCCTGTGAACATGGGCGATGAGTTGATTGAGAGAAGCAATATGGGAGATGAGGACGGACTGAATTTTGTGCCCACAGACAAAGAAACATTAAAGTCTAAAAACTTTGATAATGTATTTGTGATTGGAGATGCGACTAACGTGCCAGCCTCCAAGGCAGGTTCTGTAGCACATTTCGAAGGAGAAATCTTAATTGAAAATATTTTGAGCTACATCAGTGGGCAACCTTTAGATGCGAAATTTGATGGCCACTCTAATTGCTTTATAGAAACTGGTTTTGGAAAAGCATCCTTGATTGATTTCAATTATGACACAGAGCCGTTACCTGGTGTGTACCCGTGGCCGGTAGTTGGACCAATGGGATTATTGAAAGTGACCAGGGCCAATCACTATGGTAAGCTAATGTTCAAGTGGGTGTACTGGCACATGTTGCTAACAGGTAAAAAATTACCGGTAAGCGGGCATATGTCAATGGCAGGAAAAGTAACAGCCTGATTTTAAAGTGATCAATAAATATTAAAACTATGGATACGATAACAATGAATGGACAACAAATTGAAGTGAATGAAGAGGGTTACATGAAAGACCCGGCACAATGGAGTAAAGAATGGGCCAATCAAATTGCGGCTGAGTATGAAATCACACTTACAGACAAGCATTTTGAGGTGCTGAACTGGTTGAGAGAAAAGCAAGCAGAGGGCGTAGCCCTTAGTATTCGTAAAGTAGGAAAATCAGGGATTGTTGATATCAAACAATTCTATGCCCTGTTCCCCGGGGGACCGCTTAAAGTATCAAGTAAAGTTGCAGGTATACCGAAGCCGGTAAGTTGTGTTTAAAAAAAGATGTTGACTAAAAACTAATAACCATGAGTGAGACCTTAAGCAAGGAGCCGGTAACATCTAATGTTGCTACTCCAGCAAAGAAAAAAGATGATACCGTAAAAAAAGTAGTGATCATCTGTTCTAAAGGAACAATAGAAGATGTGTATGCGGCACTTATTATGGCCAACGGTGCTTTGGCTGATGGACGTGATGCAAAAATGTTTTTTACGTTTTTTGGATTAGATGCAATCACAACCTCGAAGGCAGATCACCTTCATACAGCTACAGTAGGTAACCCTGCATTCATGCCATCCATGCCTACAATGGTGGGAGGGCTTCCGGGGTTTGAAAAATTTGCTTCTTATATGATGAAGAAGCAAATGGACAAATTGGATATTCCCAATGTCACTGAATTTATTGAAATGATTGATGCGGGTGGTGGCGAAATATATGCCTGCAAATTGGCAGCCGATATGTTCAAATTAGAAAAGAAAGATTTTCTTCCTGAGGTAAAAGACATCATCACTGTAGGTGATATGTACGCCTTGGCTGATGGAGAAGGGTCTCACTTTATTTTCATTTAGTTTTCTAGAAAATGCATAGAGGGCCTCGCTTATAGTGAGGCCTTTTTTGTTGGTGCATTCTATCCAATCCACTAATTCACCGTGTAGTCTATAGCACGATCCAGATTTTGATGGTTTTCCTATAAATTGCCTATTTAAAGCCTTAAATTCACCATTGTGAAAATGAGAAAGACAGTCTATCTGGCAGTTGCGTTGTTTGTAGTGTGGTGTGTAGCCTGTGCTATTTGGTATCTTTTTTCTGTAAAAGGATTAACCACTGATCCTGCTACATTTAACGGAGCAAGCAATGCCATAGCGATTATTGAGATCCTGTTCATGACACTGGGAGCGTTTTTGATTGGTTTTCTTGCGGCCTATTACTTGCAGGAGGAGCCTATTAAAAAATGGAGGATCGCCTATTTTACAGAAGAGCACGAAAAAAAGGAATTACAATTCACAGCACGCACGCTAAAGCGCGAGCATCAAAATTTGCTCAGCGAGAAATCTTATCAGGAACTTCAGTTCAAAAGTGAGTTGGCAGAAAAAAGCCAATTGGCACAGCAACTCAATGCAAAAGTGGAAGAAACTTCCCGGGCACTGGAAACGCAAAAAGAAGCGGGTGGGCAGTTACAAAAAGAACTGAGTGAGTTGAAACCTAAAGCAGAGCAGTTGGAGGCTGAGGTTTCACACCTTCGTTTTAAAATAAAACAACTGGAATTTGAAAACCAGAGTAAATCAGAGTTGCGAGTACCTAAAGAAGATGAAATCAGTGACCTTACTCAAATTCAGGGGATTGGCCCGGCCATCTCCCGCAAGTTGTACGCCATGGGTATTTATTCATTCAAACAAATTAGTCAGTTCGATTCAAGCATGATCAACCAGGTAGGCAAGGCCCTTAAATATTTTCCCGATCGTATTCTTCGCGATGACTGGGTGGGGCAGGCCCGTAAGTTGAATTCGTAGTTCAGCACCTTTAGTATTTAATTTTTTTTCAAAGAACCACAACAAATGGCCCGCATTCCTTCTACTATGATTCCGCTCGGTACACGAGCACCTGAATTTACATTACCCGATACGATTTCGGGAAAAGAGCTTTCGCTCAATGATGTAAAAGGAGAGAAGGGAACGTTGGTGATGTTCATCTGTAATCATTGTCCTTTTGTCGTTCATGTCAATGAACAATTGGTAAGGTTGGGAAATGACTATCAGCCGAACGGTATTAAGTTGGTGGCCATCAGCGCCAATGATGTGACCAGCCACCCGGAAGACAGCCCGGAGAAAATGGCAATGGTTGCTAAAAAGTTGGGATACCCTTTTCCCTATCTCTACGATAAGACGCAGGAGATAGCCAAAGCTTACGATGCTGCATGCACACCCGATTTCTTTTTGTTCGATGCAGAGTTGAGATTGGTGTACCGTGGTCAACTGGATGGTGCACGCCCGGGCAATGATGTACCTGTTACTGGTATTGATTTACGCGAAGCCATGGATGCGTTATTGTATGGTGAGGAAATTACTCAAGATCAAAAACCAAGTATGGGGTGTAATGTTAAGTGGAGGTAAGATGTATTGAAATGCTAACTCTAGGCATTCAAGTTAGTATGCTCTTTATTTCAAAGATGCTTCGTGCCTCAGCATTACAGGGTAGGGTTAAAGGTTGAAAGGTAGCCACCCCTAACTATACTGAAACGCTGACGAAGGAAGCGTCTTTGTGGTACAGTCTCTGGATATTCAAGTTTCTACTGTTTATTTCAGAGAAGCTTCGTACCTCAGCATTTCAGAGTAGTGTTAAAGGTTGAAGGGTAGCCACCCCAAACTATAGTGAAACGCTGACGAAGGAAGCGTCTTTGCAATGCTTGCTTCAGGTATTCAAGTTTGTATACTCTATTTCAAAGATGCTTCGTACCTCAGCATCTCAGAGCAGTGATGAAGAGCAGGAAGCTTAAAACCGAATCGACCCATCATTAGGAGGCCAGATGCCCATAATAGAAGCATTCAAGAAATTCATAGAAGGATTGGTCTCCAGAATAAGCTTTAACTTTTTATTTCTTGTCCACCCTTTAATCTCTTTCTCTCTTGCCAACGCATCCTGCACCCATTGAAACTCCTCATAGTAAACCAGTAAATAACAGTAATACCGTCCTGCAAAAGTTTTTGGCTGGCCTCTGTTTAAATAATGTTCAACCATTCGCTGCGCTAGATCATTAGTCATTCCCGTATACAATACCTTTTTTGCAGGATTTGTCGTGATGTAGGTATAATAAGAATGAAGGTTCATTACCGGAATAGCCTGACTAAAAATAATCAGAATTTTTTATCTTTATCCTCATGGAACTCTACAGCGAAAGTGCCAAAGCCGGAATACACCTGTACGAAACGGGAGATAATTACATCACCATACGATTTCACAACGCTTCCTATGATTACAAATTCACTTACGAAAGTGCAGGGCAGGTATCTGTGGAGGTAATGAAAAAATTAGCTGAACAGCGCAACGGACTGAGCACTTACATTTCCACACAAGTGAAAGACAAGTTTGCTTCCAAGACTCCCGTGAAAGGAGAAGACAAGACGAATTTCATGAACATTAAGTTTGAGTAGGAGTTATTGGTTGTTAGTCATTGATAAGAAAGCAACCTCAAAGGACTATAGCTGCCGCCTTTCTGATCCGCCAGTTGGCGGAGAAGAATCTGATTTTTGTGCTTTTAATATTGGGATGTTTCGCTGTCACTCAACATGACGCGTCTTTTGAGGTTGCTACCACACCTCCTTCATCAACCTAGCAAAATTACCACCCACTACCTTTTCTACCACCGCTTCCTTATGACCACGGGCCAGTAGCTTCTCTCCAATCAACTCCATGCGGTTGGCTTTGTTGAGTTCCGGCACGAACATAAAAATTTCTTCATCTTCACCGGGAGCAGCTATGCCCTTTTCTTTACGGCCTTTTACAAACACCGCATGTGATTTTTTGTATTCTTCCGTTACGTTGTGAGGGGTAATAGAAAGGTCACTGCCAATTCCCACATGATCTTCACCACACACTTTAATGGCATGCTCGATGTGCATGATCACGTCCATATCAGAAGGCGCTCTTTCTTTTACCAAAAAGGGCATGAGGTAAATTCCTATCACGCCTCCTTTATCCGCCATCATTTTTAACTCTTCATCGCGCTTGCTGCGGGGGAAGTCTGCAACCGCTTTGCAACCGGAGTGTGAGATGGCAACCGGTGCTTTGGAAGCCTTGATGCCATCGTTGGTAGTTTTGGTGCTGCAGTGCGACAAGTCCACAATTACTTTTTGTTTGTTGAGTTCGGCTACCAACTCATGACCAAATGGGTTCAGTCCCTGGTCATCGGGTACGAGGCAACCATCGGCAAACTGATTGCGAACATTGTAGGTCAGCTGCATGATGCGCACGCCAAAGCTGCTGAACATTTCCACCCGTGAAAGGTCATCGCCCATGATGGTGCAATCCTGAAAACCGTAAATAATGCCGAGGCGTTTGGTGCGTTTGGCTTCCGCCAGATCGGCCATGTTGTGTATTTGCATCAGCGCTTCCGGGTGCTTTTTCATTTCCCGTTCCCAGATCGCCATGGTTCTGAAAAAATCTTCTATGCCAGGCCCGGTGCGGCCACCGATGGTAAGATTCACGGCTGTAATACCAGAATCAACTGCATTTTTAACCATTTCAGGAGAGAGGCCAGTGACGCGTTCCGCAGTATTAAACGGACCGGGACTGGCCAGAAAGTCGATCACGATGGCCTTTTCATAACCCGGCCAGGCGGCTGTGTGGAGTGATGGTGCCAGCGGATTTGCCTGCGCTGAATTGAAAGGCAAATAAGGCGCTACAGACAAGGCTGCGGCCAGCCGGGCGAAATTTCTGCGGGATATTTTATTCATGAAAATAATATAGGAGAATAAATCCCCATATGCCAGTGGTTTTACCCGAAGGGCGTCATCGGTGAGGCAAAGATTTTGAAACCTTAAAGGCGAGGACTACCTTCCGTACAAACGGCCACCATTTTGGACAAATACTACCTCAACAAAAAAGCACAAGCCAGTGGCGACCATGAGGTGCACAAGGAAGGGTGTCTGTATTTTCCCTCGTCCGCTCATGCGCAATACCTGGGAGTTTTTACTTCTTGCCACGGAGCGGTAGCCTATGCCCGCAGAAAATATTTTGAGCAAAGCAACGGCTGCTACACGTGCTCGCGCGAGTGCAATGAAGGATAATTGGCTTAGCTGGTTTTCAGCACCCACTCATAATAACGCTGCTTCTCCCACACACCATCTTTCCACTGATACGACTGGGCATATTGCGTATTGTTGCGGGTGTTGTTTTCGTGTTTGATTTTGTAGGAAGTGCCATTGGGGTTATAAAAAGTGGCTACATCGCTGCTATGCGTGGCATCGGGTAATGTCATCTCTGCAATACCCAGCACACCTCCCCAGCCGTACTGCTGGTACATGAGTTTTTTCTCTGTGGGGTGGTAATACATCCGAAACTCCCAAAAAGTGGGGGTTTCCTTTCCGTCTGTGATGCCGAAGAGGCTCCCTTGCAGGGAGGTTTTGCCCAGGCCGTAGGTCCAGGTGATGGCATAGGCATCGGCTGTTTCGTTTTCATTTTTGTAGGCGCTGTTATCCGCTACCCACGTATCGCTGTGGGCAGTAAGCATTTCCCATTCTTCTACGATGCGTTCGGGGATTTGCGCTTGTGCGTATAAAAAGCTGCAACTGAGGACAAGGAGTAAAGATTTCATGGGCGATGGGGTTGACTACGAAATTGATGGTTCCAGGGAGGAATTCCGTCACGCCAAATGGGGCAAATGTTTTGAAACCACCATCCTGAAATGCTGAGGTACGAAGCATCTTTGAAACAAAGTGAGGAAAAATTGAATATTGAAGCCAAGGATCGCAAAGACGCTTCCTTTGTCAGCGTTTAAGTGCGAACCGCGGCAGGGATAGAGGCAATTGTTTGAGCCCGAAGTGGATGGTGCGCAGGCATGGCGAGTGCCGATAGCCCGGCTGCCGCCCAATCGTTTTTCGTTGTTGTTTGTCAGTTATTTGTTATAGGATATTTGAATCTGTTAATTATTAACTAACAACTAACAATCAAATAACTTTCAACTAAAACTTACCTTTGTTCCATGAGCAACCTCCAATATGTGCTGGAAATTTTAGGCACGCTATTTTTTGCCATCAGTGGAGCGCTGGCGGTGCGCGATCACAATACCGATCTCTTTGGCGCTACTTTCACGGGTTTTGTTACGGCAATTGGGGGAGGTACCCTACGCGATATCATGCTGGGCAGTTACCCGCTCACATGGATTTCTGATATTCTGTTTCTTTATGCCATTATGCTGGGAGCGTTGGTGGCTTATCTCTTTTTCAAGTCATTGGTAAAACTCAGTCGCACGTTTTTGTTTTTTGATGCACTGGGTATTTCCCTTTTTACTATTCTGGGTGTGGAAAAAGCATTGTCACTGGGCATGAGGCCGGAGATTGCAGCCATCATGGGTATGTTTTCTGCTATAATGGGTGGCGTGATCCGCGATACGCTCATCAACGAAACGCCTGTTTTGTTTCGCAAAGAGATTTATGCTACTGCCTGCCTGGGTGGTGCTGTGCTTTACCTGGCGCTCAATCATTTTGGTGCAGATCGGGATGTCAACCTGATCATTTCTTCCTCCGTCATATTCGTTATCCGCCTGGTGGCGGTAAAATTCAAACTAGCCTTGCCCAATTTTAAGCGGTAAACCGGGTTTATCTAAAATAATCCTTGAATAGGTAAAACCTCGGATTGGTCTTTTCAATACCTTAGTAAGACCAACCAACCTCTTTGCTCTATGAAAAAGATACTCAAATACCTGGGCTACCTGTTGGTAGTGCTGGTGTTGGGCGTAGCTGCCCTGATGCTTTATGTGCGAATGGCCCTGCCCAACGTACCGGTAGAAGACATTACTATTGAATATACACAAGAGCGAATTCAGCGTGGGCAATACCTTGCCAACTCTGTATCTGTCTGTATGGACTGCCACTCCACCCGCGACTGGTCCAAATTTTCTGCTCCACCCACACCGGGTACAAAGGGTGCTGGCGGTGATCGCTTTGATCAATCATTGGGTTTTCCGGGTGTGTTCTTTGCCAAGAACATTACGCCCATGGGCATCAGCCGCTACACCGATGGAGAATTGTATCGGGTGATTACTTCTGGTGTGAACAAAGAGGGGAAAGCCATGTTTCCGTTAATGCCTTATCCCTATTATAGTAAAATGGACAAGGAAGATATTTATAGCATCATCGCTTACCTGCGCTCGCTGCCTCCCATCACCAGCGAAATTCCGGAATCAAAGGCTGATTTCCCTGTGAATTTTATTTTGAACACCATGCCTGCCCCCGCCAATCCACAACCTAAGCCTTCACCGAATGATCAGCTGGCTTATGGTGCCTACCTGACTAATGCTTCGGGTTGTATGGAATGTCATACGCAGGAGGACAAGGGGCAAATTATTCCAGAGTTGGCCTTCAGTGGTGGACGTGAATTTGGTTTTCCTGATGGCTCGGTGGTGCGCTCATCTAATATTACTCCACACGAAACGGGTCTTGGTACCTGGAGTGAGAAGATGTTTGTAGAACGATTTAGAATTTATGCGGATTCTTCCTTCGTGCTTCCCAGCGTGGCTCCAGGGGAGTTTAATACCATCATGCCCTGGACGATGTATGGTCAAATGGAAAGAAGAGATCTGGCTGCTATTTATGCGTATCTGAAAACGGTAAAGCCGATGGAGAATAGAGTTGAGAGGTTTACGCCCGCCAATTAATTGCAGTTTCTGGTCTGTTCACTACAGGCCTTGATGGGTTCATTACGTTGCTGTTGGCAGAGCGTATAAGATGAGTGATTTTGAATGATTAATACTTTCTGGTAACCATTTCGTTATAGGAGAGTAATCATTTGAAATGCATTGATCATGATTAGAAACTACTTCATCTCGGTATGGCGCTATATATCCCGCAATAGTGTTTTCACTGCCATCAACGTATTGGGCCTGGTCATTGGCATGACGGCTTTTTTGCTGATTGTGCAGTACAGTGAGCATGAGTTGACCTATGATCAGTTCTGGTCCAATAAGGAAAATGTGTATCGGGTACAACTCGACAGGTACAATAAGGGGGAGCGCTCCACCCGATGGGCTGCCGGTGCATTGGGTATTGGCCCTGATTTAAAAAGAAATTTCCCTGAAGTAAAGTCTTTCGTCCGAATGACTAAAAGTAATGCGATGCTGTCGCATGGAGATACTTTCTTTAAAGAGGAGTTTGTGTATTACACCAGCGAAGATTTTTTCAAAGTATTCGGGATGAGGCTGGCAGAGGGCATGGATAGTACAGCACTAAAAGGCCCCAACAAAATAGTGCTCTCTCGCTCGATGGCTAAAAAATATTTTGGAGCCGAGCCGGCACTTGGAAAATCCATACGCAACAACGGGAGAACGGAATACCTGGTTACGGGAGTGTATGAAGACATACCGGAACATTCACATGTGAAGGTGGATGCGATGCTTTCATTTGCCACCTATGCCAATTTGGTGGAAATTCCAGAGGAGGACATGAACAATTGGATGTGGGATGGCTTTCTCACTTATATTTTGCTGGACGAAAAGACGACTCCACAATCACTAGAAAGTAAACTCCCTGATCTTGTAAAACGGCAGGCAGGTGAGGAACTAGATCAATACAACTCGGGAATGGTTTTTAATCTTCAGGCCATTTCTGATATTCATTTGGATTCGGATTTTATTATGGAGTTTAAACCCAATGGAGATCGGGACACCGCTAATTTTTTATTGATAGTGGCCATCCTGATTATGCTTATTGCATGGGTTAACTATATTAATTTATCCACGGCCAAATCCATAGAGCGTGCCAGGGAAGTAGGGGTAAGGAAAGTAATGGGTAGCCAACGGTGGCAATTGATGCAACAGTTTTTGGTGGAGTCACTGTTGCTCAACACGGTGGCGGTGAGTTTTGCTATTGGATTGGTGTTAATGCTCACTCCTTATTTTGCCGATCTCACAGGCAGACCTTTGGGGTATGAGTTGTTTACACAAAAATTATTTTGGCTGGGTTGTGCAGGCTTGATTGTAGGTGGTGCACTGCTTTCAGGTATTTATCCTGCATTTGTATTGTCATCGTACAAACCTGTGGAAGTGTTAAAAGGGAGATTCAAAAACACAAATCAGGGGGTAGCTTTTCGCAAGGGAATGGTCGTGCTTCAGTTTGTAGCTTCTATCATGCTGATTGTGGGCACTTACACGGTGTACAATCAAATCAGCTTTATGCGCAATCAAAAGTTGGGTGTCAACATCAATCAAACGGTGGTAATCAAATCGCCCAATGTTACTGACTCTACTTATGTGAGTACGTTTCAGGCTTTGAAAAATAAAGTTTTACAATATCCTGAGGTGAATTACATGACAGCGTCCAATGATGTGCCAGGTGCTTCACCGGATTGGAATGCAGGTGGAATAAGAAGATTAAGCCAGGGTGAAGATGAAGGAAATCAATATAGGGTATTGGAATTTGATGCGGATTTTATTCCGTCCTATGGTCTGGAAGTAATTACGGGGAGGGGTTTTTCTGATGAAGTGGCCGGAGAGGAGGGGAATATATTGCTGAATGAGTCGGCAGTACGCACTATGGGTTTTGAGAATCCGGAACAAGCGATCAACGATCAGATTGCTTTTTGGGGAGACACTTTCAGAATTGTAGGAGTACTTAAAAACTACAGGCAGGAATCATTAAAAAAGGATTTTGAACAATTGCTGTTCCGCTACAGCAAAGCATCAGATGGATATTTTTCTATTCAATTTAATACGGGAAATGTGAAGGAATCACTATCCAACTTTGAGCAAGAGTGGAAAACTTATTTTCCTGGTAATCCATTTGAGTACTTTTTTCTGGACGAGCACTATGCCAAGCAATACAAAGCCGATCAACAATTTGGCAAAGTGTTTGGCATTTTTTCAGGCTTAGCGATTTTGATTGCATGCCTCGGATTGTTTGGCTTGTCATCGCTTACAGCTTTACAACGCACCAAAGAGATAGGGGTAAGAAAAGTGCTGGGCGCCAGTATTCAAAGTATTCTCACGTTGGTCAGTAGGGACTATTTGTTGTTATTAGGCATTGCTATTGTGGTGGCTACACCGTTGAGTTGGTGGGTAATGAACAACTGGCTTCAGGACTTTGCCAATCGCATTGATCTCTCGTGGTGGATATTTGCTTTGCCCAGTATGGTTGTAATTTTTATAGCGATGTTCACGGTGAGCTTCCATACACTCAAGGCAGCAAGGACAAATCCTGCTCGGTCACTGAGGGTGGAGTGATGGTGAGATACTCATTGTTCGAACTAAAGACAAATACTTCTATTTTAGCTCAATTCGGTGCTTTTGCCAGCGCCTCACCTATTTGTGTGTACCACTTACGTGGAATATATGGCTCACGGAAAAGTGAATATAAGCCTCAAGGAGCCTTTTGGGAGTAACAATAAAATAATCCAATTTAGTATGCATGCATACTAAATTTTATTATATTCGTCTCCCCTGGCATGTTTAGTAACCTGTCGGGATATTTAGAAAATGAAAAAAGAGGAGACCATAGACCACCAGATAAAGGCCACCTGGCATGCGATCTCCCGCATGTACAATCAGCAGGCTGCCAAATATGGTGGTACCATGTCGGTGGGATATGTACTCCTTAATATAAGCAGTGAAGAAGGCGCATCAGCAACCAAGATTGCTCCACAGATGGGTCTTGAAGCAAGAAGCCTTACCCGAATTTTGAAATCCATGGAGGAGAAAGGATTGATCTATCGCACTCCTGATCCAAATGATAAGCGAGGGGTGTTGGTTTTTTTAACCGATACAGGAATAGAAATGAAAAATCGCGCCCGCGAAACGGTCTTGCGTTTTAATGAGGTAACAAGAGAAAGCATTCCGGCTCAAAAACTGGATGTGTTTTTCGAAGTGTTGCAATGTGTAAATGGAATTATTGAAAAGAATAAAATATATGAATCGGTTGCTAATCATTAGCCTATACAAGATTACTAATGACTATCGACTAGAGACTAACTACGAATAGAATGAACAGAAACATTAGAAAAGTTGCAGTACTCGGATCAGGTGTAATGGGGTCAGCGATCGCTTGTCACTTTGCCAACATCGGTTGTTCGGTGTTGTTATTGGATATCGCTCCACGCGAATTGAATGATGAAGAAAAAGCTAGAGGTCTGACGTTAGATGACCCACGCGTGAAGAATCGTATGGTACAATCTTCATTTGACCGCAGCATCAAGTCCAATCCAAAACCGTTGTTCAGCCAAAAGTTTGCTTCGCGTATTTCGTTGGGCAATTTTTCAGATGACATGGCCAAGATCAAGGACTACGACTGGATCATAGAAGTGGTGGTAGAGAACCTGGACATCAAGAAGAAGGTGTACACGGAAGTTGAAAAGTACAGAACCCCAGGAACACTGGTGACGTCCAACACCTCAGGAATTCCAATTCACTTGATGGCAGAAGGCCGCAGCGAAAATTTTAAAAAGAATTTCTGTGGCACTCACTTTTTTAATCCGCCACGTTATTTAAAACTTTTTGAAGTAATACCAACACCCCACACCGATCCTGAGGTAACGAAGTTTTTACTTCACTATGGTGATTTGTACCTGGGTAAAACCACGGTGCTGTGTAAAGACACACCAGCATTTATTGGTAACAGAGTAGGTGTATGGGGTTTGTTAAAAGTGATTGACTCCATGCAGAAGTTGGGATTGAATGTGGATGAGATAGATAAGCTGACGGGTCCTGTAATTGGAAGACCCAAGTCGGCTACGTTCAGAACTTCTGATTTAGTAGGGTTAGATACGTTGGTTAAGGTGGCCAACAACCTGCATGCAGGCTTGCCGGATGACGAAGCGCGTGACATGTTTAAGCTACCAGAAGTGGTGGCTAAGCTGGAAGAGAATAAATGGTTGGGAGATAAAACCGGACAAGGGTTTTATAAGAAAACCAAGGATGCGAAAGGTAAAACGGAAATTCTTACACTCGATCTCAATACATTAGAATACCAACCAAAGGCAAAGGCAAAGTTTGCTACACTCGAAACCACCAAGACGATCGACAACCTGAAAGATCGTTTCAAAGTTTTGTTGGCAGGAAAAGATAAGGCTGGAGAATTTTATCGCGATGCGTTTTATGGCTTGTTCCAATATGCCAGTAATCGCATTCCTGAAATCAGTGATGAACTGTTTAGAATTGATGATGCGGTGTGTGCTGGTTTTGGATGGGAATTGGGTCCGTTCCAAACCTGGGATGCCGTGGGTGTTGAAAAATCAATAAAGGCCATGGAAGAAGCAGGGTACAAACCTGCACAGTGGGTGTACGATATGGTGAGTGCAGGCAATACATCCTTTTATAAGATTCAGGACGGGTTGAATACGTATTATGATATCCCTTCCAAATCATACAAGCAAATTCCAGGCGCGCAAGACTTTATTATTCTTGAGAACCTCAGTGATAACGTGGTATGGAAGAATGCTGATTCAAAAATCACAGATATTGGAGATGGTGTGATTGACTTCTCATGGAACAGTAAGAGTTATACGCTTGGAAGTGCAGTAGTAGAGGGAATGAACTACGCGATAGGTCTGGCAGAAAAAGATTACCGCGGATTAGTCATTGGTCATCAGGGTTCTGATTTTTCGTTAGGCGCCAACCTTGGCTTAGTATTCATGTATGCTATTGAACAAGATTATGACGAGTTGGACTTTATGGTGCGTGCCTTCCAAAATTCTGTGATGCGTATTCGTTACTCGTCAGTACCTGTGGTGGTAGCTCCCCATGGCAGAACATTGGGCGGAGGTTGTGAGATGACCATGCATGCAGACATTGCACAAGCCGCAGCAGAAACTTACATCGGATTGGTAGAAGTAGGTGTTGGTTTGATTCCAGGCGGAGGTGGAACAAAAGAATTTACGAAGCGTGTAAGTGATTCATTGCAAGAAGGGGATGTGGAGTTGAATGCTTTGCAAAATGCGTTTATGAATATTGCTACAGCAAAAGTGGCGCTATCTGCGGAAGAAGCGAGAGAGATGGGTGTGCTCCGTAAGATGGATCGCATCAGCATGAACAAAGACAGACAAATTGCAGATGCTAAATCAGCAGTTCTGGAATTAGCTGACGCTGGATATACCATGCCTGTACAAGCGACCAATATTAAAGTTCAAGGAAAAACAGGAATGGCCTTGTTCGCTGCCGGAGTAAGTGGAATGAAGATGGGCCGATACATTTCTGAGCATGATGAGAAGATTGCGATGAAGATTGCAAACGTAATGTGTGGAGGTGAACTGAGTTATGCACAAGAAGTTAGCGAACAATATTTATTAGACTTGGAACGCGAAGCCTTCGTGTCGTTGTGTGGAGAGAAGAAAACGTTGGAGAGGATACAGAGTATATTGACGGGAGGAAAACCACTTAGGAACTAGTCTATAGTATTTAGTCCTTAGTCCTTAGTCTTGAGTTAATACAGGATGTATGAATAATTATAAAGAATTAAAACTTTGGCAAAAGTCGGTTGACTTGGCAGTGGAGATTTATAAAGTGACAAACTCGTTTCCCAAAGAGGAGATGTATGGGTTGACTTCTCAAATTAAGCGAAGCGCAGTTTCAATTCCATCTAATATTGCTGAAGGGGCAGGAAGAAACACGAAAAAGGATTTTAATAATTTTCTCGGGATTTCGACTGGCTCATCTTGTGAGTTAGATACTCAATTGATAATCGCAAGCAGGATTGGATTCATAAAAGATTCTTCGCTGCAAACTTTACAGAACCAAATAGAAGAAATTCAAAAAATGAACTGGGCACTTAAGCGCTCACTTAAATTAACTAACGACTAAATACTCAATACTAACGACTAAAAACATGGACGCATATATAGTAGCAGGATACAGAACAGCCGTAGGAAAGGCCAGAAAAGGTGGCTTCCGATTTACACGCCCTGATGATTTGGCAGCCGATGTGATTAAACATTTGGTGAAGTCGGTGCCGGGATTGGAAAACGAAATGGTAGATGACCTGCTTGTTGGAAATGCCGTGCCGGAAGCAGAGCAAGGTATGCAGATGGGAAGGATCATTTCATTATTGTCGTTGGGCATTGATATACCAGGTATGATAGTGAACAGGTACTGTGGATCGGGTTTGGAAACAATAGCGATAGCCAGTCATCGTATTCATGCTGGTCAGGCGGATGTGATTATTGCTGGAGGAACAGAGTCAATGTCGCTGGTTCCGGTGATGGGATTCAAGACAGCGCTGAATTATGCGATAGCAAAAGACAACCCTACTTATTACACCAGTATGGGATTGACTGCGGAGGAAGTATCAAAACAGTTTAAAATCTCAAGAGAAGCACAGGATCAGTTTTCTTATGAGTCGCACATGAAGGCTGCGGCTGCATGGGAGGCTGGAAAGTTTAAGGATGAAGTGGTTCCGATTACAGTAAAAGAGACCTACGTGGATGGTGACATGAAAAAGAAAACGCGTGAGTATGTCGTAGAGAAAGATGAAGGCATCAGAGCGGATACCACACCAGAGGGGTTGGCAAAACTAAGACCTGTATTTGCTGTTGGCGGAAGTGTGACCGCAGGAAATTCTTCCCAGACTTCTGATGGTGCTGCGTTTGTGGTTGTAATGTCGGAGAAGATGGTGAAGCAGTTGAATGTAAAACCTATCGCACGATTGGTAAGCTATGCAACAGCTGGTGTTGACCCACGCATTATGGGTATTGGTCCGGTGGCCGCGATTCCAAAAGCATTGAAAATTGCAGGAATGAAGCTGGACGATATGGATTTGATAGAATTGAATGAAGCCTTTGCAGCACAGTCATTGGCAGTGGTGCAAGAGTTAGGGATTGATAGAAGCAAATTGAATGTAAATGGAGGAGCTATTGCAGTTGGCCATCCATTGGGGTCTTCCGGAGCAAGATTGTCGGTGCAGTTGTTTAACGAAATGCGCAGACAAAAGAAGAAGTACGGCATGGTGACAGCCTGTGTTGGAGGAGGACAAGGAGTAGCAGGGGTTTATGAATTTTTAAATTGACAGTTTACAAAGGGCAATTGACAAAGTGTTGTCAACTGTCCCGATAACTTATCGGGATTGTCAATTGTCAACTTTTGAAATTAAAAGAAAGATAATAACATTAATAGCATAGCAATGAGTACAGAAACAAAAACCAAAGCAATAAAAGGAGGTGAGTTCTTAATTAAAGAAACACCAGCCAGTGGAATTTTTATTCCAGAGGAGTGGACAGAAGAGCAATTGATGATTGCCAAAACCTGTGATGATTTTTTAGAGCAAGAAGTATTTCCAAAACTGGATGCTATCGATGACATTAAGAATAACCCGAAGCTGATGCCTGAGATTTTAGACAAGGCGGGTGAATTGGGATTGCTAGGAACTTCCGTGCCGGAGGAGTATGGTGGCTTTGGAATGGATTTCAACACTTCCATGTTGGTGGCAGAAAAAATTGGCGCAGGGCACTCGATTGCCGTTGGACTTTCCGCCCATACGGGTATTGGTACGCTGCCGATACTTTATTATGGCAATGATGAACAAAAGAAAAAATATTTACCAAAGCTGGCTACAGGTGAATGGAAGGCCGCCTATTGTTTAACTGAACCGGATTCAGGATCTGATGCGAACTCGGGGAAGACAAAAGCTAAACTGACGGCTGACGGAAAACACTTTCTCATCAACGGACAAAAGATGTGGATCACCAACGGTGGCTTTGCAGACGTGTTTATTGTGTTTGCCAAAATCGATGATGACAAAAACCTGAGTGCATTTATAGTTGAGAAATCATTTGGTGGTATCACCATGAACGAGGAAGAGCGCAAGATGGGAATCAAGGGCTCATCCACTCGCCAGATCTTTTTTAATGATTGCAAGGTGCCGGTTGAAAATCAATTGAGTGAACGTGAGAATGGATTTAAGATCGCAGTTAATATTCTAAACATTGGTAGAATAAAGTTAGGAGTAGCTGCGGTAGGCGGTTCGAAGATGGCCATTTCTAAAGCAGTGAATTATTCCAAGGAACGTAAACAGTTTGGAACGGCAATTTCCAATTTTGGGGCAATCAAACACAAGATAGCTGAAGTAACGGCCCACATTTTTGCATCGGAGTCAGCGCACTACCGTGCTGGACAAAACATTGATGACTCTTATGCTTCCATGGTAGCTGAGGGAATGGATGCGGCCAAAGCAAAATTGAAATCAACGGAAGAGTTTGCCATCGAGTGTGCTATTCTAAAGGTACATGGATCAGAGGTGTTAGACTTTGCAGTAGATGAAGGTGTTCAGATTTATGGTGGAATGGGATTTTCTGCGGAGGGACCAATGGATCGTGCGTACAGAGATGCACGTATCAACAGAATTTTTGAAGGGACTAATGAGATCAACCGTATGTTGACTATCGACATGTTGTTGAAGCGTGCTATGAAAGGACATATAGATCTAATGAACCCTGCCATGGCAGTGCAAAAGGAGTTGGTATCAATTCCTGATTTTGGAGCTGCGGAGGAAGAAGGGCTTTTTGTTAAAGAAAAGAAGGCTTTATTGAATTTGAAAAAGGCGGGATTGATGGTGGCTGGTGCTGCGGTGCAGAAGTACATGCAAAAACTTTCTGACGAGCAGGAGGTATTGATGAGTTTGGCAGATATGCTGATTGAAGGCTATGTAGCTGAGTCAACTCTATTAAGGGTTGAGAAGTTGATTGGCATGAAGGGAGAAGAAGCATGTGAGATTCAGAAGGAGATGGCAATCATTTATTTGCATCATGCTATTGAAAAAGCAACGTCTGCAGGTAGGGAAGCCATTTATGCTTTTGCTGAAGGGGATGAGCAGAGATTGATGTTGCTGGGGCTGAAGAGATTTACCAAAATAGATCCTTACAACCTGAAGAACGCCAGAAGAAAGGTAGCTGATTATGTCATTGAGAAAGGGGCATATCCTTTTTAGGGATCAATAAATGATGAATAAATAATGAAAAAACCGCTTTTAGCGGTTTTTTTTATTCCCAAAAAGCCCTGTTTTTGTGGGATATGGACGTATTCTCAAAATTTATTAAAAAAAATAGAACCATAAGCAATTCAATCCGTAAATTAGCATAATTGTTTAACAAAATTGTTAAAGTGCCCAAGACGGAAACAAAACCTAGTGAAGAACTGATCCTTAACGCAGCGGTAAAAGTTTTTACCCGCAAGGGATATGCTGGAGCACGCATGGAAGAGATTGCCAAGGAGGCAGGGATCAACAGGGCGCTGCTTCACTATTATTTCAGAGATAAGGAAACGATGTTCAACATCATTTTCGAGACGAAGTTTAAGGAATTTTTTACCGGTATGTTTGGAGTGTTTCAATCCAACGTGTCTTTCAAAGAAAAAATTAAAAACATCATTGATAACGAGATCACCGTACTCTCCAAGCACCCTGACTTGGCAAAGTTTGTCATTATGGAGATTGCGCAGCAACCAGAGCGGCTCATTCAGTTTGGACAAAAGCTTGGGTTTAATCCAAGATTGATGCTTGAAAACTTTCAAAAAGAAATTCAGCAAAATGTGCAGGAAGGAAAAATCAGACCCATCGATGGGAGACAATTGTTAATGAACATCTTATCCATTTGTATCTACCCCTTTGTGGCAAAGCCTATTATAAAGACCATGATGCAGATGGATGAAAATACGTTTGTCGATCTCATGGAGAAAAGAAAAAAAGACGCTTACGAATTTATCATCAATGCTATAACACCTTAATGATATGAGGATGTCTATATTTTTATTTTGGATTGCTCCCCTGCTAGCACAGGCTCAAAATACCTTGACCATAGAAATGTGCCATGAGTTGGCGCGCAACAATTATCCACTGATCCAGCAGAAACAGCTCATCGAACAAAGCACTGAGTATTCAATTGCTAATATTAGATCAGGTCAGTTGCCACAAATTTCTATTAATGCACAGGCTACTTACCAATCGGATGTAACTCAAGTTTCTATTAGTGCGCCTGGATTTAACATTGAGCCCTTGTCCAAAGATCAATATAAAATATACGGAGAAGTAAGCCAGTCGCTGTATGACGGAGGTGCTACCAAAGGACAAAAATCGTTAGCCGAAACAAAAGGGCAGTTGGACGATCAACAACTGGAAGTTGAGTTGTATAAAATCAAAGAACGCATCAATCAATTGTACTTTGGAATTTTGCTGGTGGATGAGCAAACGGCACAAATTGCATTACTGCAAGAAGATTTGGAAAGAAGTATAGCACGTGCGCAAGCGGCTGTAAAAAATGGCACAGCTTTTAAAATGAGTGTAGAGTTGTTGCAAGCGGAGAACCTTAAAGCAACACAAAGAGTCATAGAAACACAGTCGATGCGACAGGCCTATATTTCAATGCTCGGCTACTTTATCAATCAATCCCTGAATGAAAGTACATTGCTCTCCAAGCCAACCGTGTTGATGTTTGATGACCAACCCGTATTGTCACGACCTGAATTGACTTTATTTAATTACCAACGTGAATTGTTGGGCGCCCAATATGAATTGGGCAAAACAAAGACTCTGCCTCGTGTAGGTTTGTTCTTGCAAGGTGGGTATGGGAAGCCTGCACTCAATCAATTGAAGAACGAGTTTGATACTTACTATCTGGGAGGTATTCGTTTGAATTGGTCCCTTTCAGGATTTTATAATTCGAAGAGAGACCAACAGTTGCGCGACATTAATCTTCAACATGTAAATGCGCAAATGGAAACTTTTGAATTCAACACCACATTACTGACAACGCAACAAAAGCAGGAGTTGAACAAGTTGAACAAATTGATTGAAGTGGACGACAAAATTATAGCATTAAGAACGAGTATTAAATCAACAGCCGAGAAGCAACAGGAGAACGGTGTCATTACCATGAACGATTACTTACGGGAATTGAATGCAGAAGATCAGGCTAAGCAAAACCGGTTGCTTCACGAAATGCAATTACTAATGACGCTGTATGCCTATCAAAATACAATTGGAAACTAAGAAAGCATGAGACTAATATCACACACTTTACTTTTGGCCGGCCTTGCCCTTTTAGGGGGCTGTAGCAGTGGCGAAAATGAATTTGATGCAACAGGAAATTTTGAAGCAGACGAGGTGATCGTTTCTTCGGAAGCAGCAGGCAAAATTTTGCAATTGCACATAGAAGAAGGCCAAACTCTTAAAAAAGGGGAGGCTATAGGATATGTTGACACCCTACAGCTTCATTTAAAAAAGAAACAACTCCAATCTTCAGTAAAAGCTGTGTTGGCCAGGCAACCTAATGTGGTCACACAGTTGGCTACTGTTCAGGAACAAATTGAAGCTACAAAAAGAGAGAAAAAACGTTTTGAAAATTTGCTGGAAGACGATGCTGCCACTCAAAAGCAAGTAGATGATTTGAGTGCGCAATTGGCGCTTTTGCAAAAACAATACAATGCACTTCAATCTTCATTGGGTACGACCACGCAGTCTTTGAGAAGTGAAACAGTTCCGCTGACTATCCAGGTGGAACAAATTGAAGATCAAATTAAGAAGTCCATAATTACTAACCCGATAGCCGGAACTGTGTTAACGAAATATGCAGAGGAGAGTGAGGTGACCGGACCTGGTAAAGCGCTGTATAAGATTGCAGATCTTTCATCGATTACGTTGCGTGCTTATATATCAGGCGATCAACTTTCTGCAGTAAAGCTGGGACAAAAAGTGAAGGTATTGGTGGATGATCTTGAAACAGAATCAAAAAGTTATGAGGGAGAGATTACCTGGATTGCCGACAAGGCCGAGTTTACCCCGAAGACGATTCAAACAAAAGAAGAACGTGCCAATCTCGTATATGCCCTTAAGGTGAAAGTAAAAAATGATGGTTTTTTAAAAATTGGAATGTACGGAGAGTTGATTTTCTAGTAATGGAATCTGCGGTTAAAGTTGAACGCGTATTTAAGAATTTTCAATCCGACAAAACTCAGATTGAAGCCTTACATAATATTTCTTTTGATGTATCTCGTGGCGAGTTGTTTGGATTGATCGGTCCTGATGGGGCAGGGAAGACTACTTTGTTTCGTATTCTCACTACACTAATGATTGCCAATAAAGGCAATGCCTGGGTGGATGGATTGGAAGTAGTGAATGATTACAAGGAAATAAGAAAACGGGTAGGATACATGCCCGGAAGATTTTCATTGTATCAGGACCTTACCGTGGAGGAAAATATTTCATTCTTTGCCACTTTGTTTGGCACTACGCTGGAAGAGAATTACGAATTGGTAAAAGACATTTATGTTCAGATAGAACCCTTCAAAAAGAGAAGGGCAGGTGCATTGTCGGGAGGAATGAAACAGAAGCTCGCATTGAGTTGTGCTTTGATTCACAGACCAAGTGTTTTGTTTTTAGATGAACCCACCACAGGTGTAGATGCGGTATCGCGTCAGGAATTTTGGGAACTATTGAGAAGCCTGCAACATCAGGGGATTTCTATAGTGGTGTCCACACCATATATGGATGAGGCCAGCTTGTGTGATAGGGTCGCGCTGATGCAAGATGGAAAAATAATGGACATTGATACGCCTAAAGGCATCACTCAAAAGTTTTCAAAACCTCTTTGGGCCATTGGCGCAGCAGACATGTACAGCTTGATGAATGATTTGCGTTCAGATGAGCGAGTGGATACTTGTTATCCATTCGGGCAGTTTCACCATATCACATTTGCAGGAGTGAATGAGGAGATACAAAGTATAAAGAAGACATTGGCTGATAAGGGTCACTCCAATATATCTATTCAAAAAATTGAGCCAACGATAGAAGATTGTTTTATGGAACTGATGAATCAATGAGCAACACAGCGGCTATATCAGTTTCGGATTTAACAAAACAGTTTGGTGATTTCACAGCTGTGGATGCGATCACATTTGATGTGAAGAAAGGAGAGATTTTTGGGTTTTTGGGTGCCAATGGTGCTGGAAAGACAACTGCCATGCGCATGTTGTGCGGACTGTCCCTTCCTACAAGTGGCAAAGCCAATGTTGCTGGCTTCGATCTGTATAAGGAATCGGAGAAAATAAAAAAGAACATTGGCTACATGAGCCAGAAGTTCTCATTGTATGAAGATCTGACTATTAGAGAAAATAACAGATTCTACGGAGGTATTTATGGACTGACCGATCAGCAGATTAAGGAAAAAACACAATTCATGTTGAAGCACCTTCATTTAGAGGATCAGGCTGATACATTGGTAAAAGCACTGCCATTAGGATGGAAGCAGAAACTTTCATTTTCTGTATCTATGATTCACGATCCGAAAATTGTGTTTTTGGATGAGCCCACTGGAGGTGTGGATCCAATTACCCGAAGGGAGTTCTGGACGATGATTTATGAGGCAGCTCACCGTGGCACAACCGTATTTGTAACTACTCATTATATGGATGAGGCTGAATATTGTGATCGCGTGTCCATTATGGTGGATGGAAAAATTGAAGCCTTAGATACTCCGGCAGCATTGACGCAGCAATTTGGCGTAAAGGGAATGGAAGAAGTGTTTGTACAATTGGCAAGGAAAGCCAAGCGATCCGATAATTAAATAGAGTGAAACAGTTTCTATACTTTATACGAAAAGAATTTTACCATCTGCTAAGGGACAGGCGCACCCTGTTTATTCTTTTTGGTATGCCCGTCATGCAGATTTTGATTTTCGGTTTTGCGCTGACCAATGAAGTAAAGAACTCCCGCATAGCAATTTTAGATAATTCGAAAGATGAGGCGACTACTGCAATCATTCACCAACTGGAGGCAAGTCGATATTTTGATATTGTCGAAAACCTGAACTCCTATGCTGAGCTGGAGCCCACCTTTCAAGAAGGAGTTATCAGGATGGCTGTGGTGTTTCCAGAAGAATTCCAAAGTAGTTTATTGCACACGAATGCAGCTCCTATTCAATTGATCGCTGATGCCACGGATCCCAACGTAGCCAATACGTTGACCAACTACGCATCTGCCATCATTATGGATTACCAGAACGGCATGCGCGAAACCGAAGAATTCCCTTATGCCATCAATACAGAGTTGAGGATGCTTTACAATCCGCAATTAAAGGGCTCCTATAATTTTGTGCCAGGTGTAATGGCCATGGTGCTGATGCTAGTGGGTGCTATGATGACTTCCATTTCCATTGTGCGTGAAAAGGAACTGGGCACAATGGAAATTATTTTGGTTTCCCCCATCGTGCCGATCCGTGTCATCGTAGCCAAGATGGTTCCGTATCTGTTGCTATCTATGGTCAATATTGGCAGTATATTATTATTGAGTGTGTATGTATTGGATGTTCCAATCCATGGAAGTTTAACGCTGCTTGTGTTTGAGTGCTTTTTGTTTACCCTCACGGCTTTGGCGCTTGGCTTGTTAATTTCTTCTATCTCCGATTCGCAGCAGGTAGCTATGTTGGTTTCGTTGATGGGTCTTTTTCTACCAACGATTATGTTTAGCGGATTCATGTTTCCGATCGAGAACATGCCCATACCGCTTCAGGTGATTTCTAACCTCGTGCCTGCCAAGTGGTTTTACTATATCGTGAAAGATGTGATGATAAAGGGAACAGGATTAGAGACGGTGTGGAAAGAAACACTAGTACTAATGGGGATGTTGGTTGTGCTATTGACAATTAGCATTAAAAAATTTAAAGTGCGATTGGAATGAGAACACTGAGAATTTTATTAGAAAAAGAATTCAGGCAGATTTTCAGAAACCCGGCAATCCTGAGGTTAATATTCATTATGCCTATCATTCAATTGCTGGTGCTACCGCTGGCAGCAGATTATGAAGTGAGAGACATCAACATTGCCATAGTAGATCAGGATCACTCTTCTTATTCACGTCAGCTTACCAATAAAATATCTGCCTCTAAATATTTCAATTTAGTAGAGTACACTAATTCTTATAATGAAGCCATTCGTGGTGTGGAAAAAGATGAGGCAGATGTGGTGTTACAGATACCGGCTTCCTTCGAAAAAGATTTGGTTAAAGAGGACAAGGCACAATTGTTTATGGCATTGAATGCGATCAATGGCGTGAAAGCCAATTTGGGTGGTGTATACTTGCGCAGTATTATCAATGACTTTAATGGAGAAGTGCGATTGGAATGGTTACAACTTCCTAGGTTTAATCCACAGCCGATGATTCAAATCTCATCCATCAATTGGTTTAACCCTTTGTTGAACTATCAGTTTTTTATGGTGCCGGGTATATTGGTGATACTGGTAACGATGGTAGGCTCTTTCCTTGCTGCATTAAATATTGTAAAGGAAAAAGAGATTGGTACGATCGAACAAATTAATGTTACACCAATTCGCAAGCATCAATTCATTCTAGGAAAGTTAATTCCTTTCTGGGTATTAGGGTTAGTGGTTCTTTCTATTGGATTGCTGTTGGGCAGAGTTTTCTACGGAATAATTCCAGAAGGTAATTTGCTAACTATTTACATTTTTGCGGTAGTGTACCTGCTTTCGGTGTTGGGGTTGGGTTTGTTAATTTCTACTTATACGGAAACACAACAGCAAGCGATGTTGATTTCGTTTTTCATCATCATGATTTTTATTTTGTTAGGGGGACTTTATACTTCTATCGATAGTATGCCTTATTGGGCTCAAGTCTTTACCAAATTCAATCCTGTTACTTATTTTATAGAGGTAATGCGCATGGTAGTACTGAAAGGCAGTAGTCTTTATGATATCCGGTATCACTTATTGATTGTAACGGGTTTCGGAATTATTCTGAATGTTTGGGCCGTAATCAATTACAAAAAGAGAAGCTAACTGTTCACTTCTGTACAGGAAAAGTGTTCATTATCCAACAGACTCGATAGATCGAGAAACCCAAAATGCTTGCTCACAGCGGCTAAAGGCCGATTATTGCTCTTGCCGACTTTAATGAACGGTTTTTGTAAGTAATTGCGAAACCCAAAGCTGATGAAAGGATCTACACTGCTTCTTGCCTTAATTGTGTTGTTTACATTTCCTATTTGGATTGGATTGCTAGCCGGAGGTTTCGGTTTGGTGGTTGGAATCCTTGGAGCTGTATTTGGCGTTGTGTTTGGAATTATAGGCGCCATTTTTGGAGCAATAGGTGGAATATTTGAAGCCATCTTTAGTGGTTTGTTTGGATGGGGGCACGGTTGGAATTTCGTATCCTTTCCACATTTTCATCTCAATGGCTTTGGTTTTGCTGCCATTATAATAGTTATAGCAGTTCTGTGGAAACGTAAAAAATCAGCAAACGAGAAAGACGTAAAGGAGTAGGTTTAAGGAATTTTTAATTCAACCTTAAATCCTTTTACATGGTTGCGCAGTGCATCCGCCCAGGCAGTATCTGCATCCCACTTCGTTCCTAGGAATACATTACCAGAGACAAGGTGCTTAAAATAAAATTTGTACACCGGAGTTTCTGCCGGAATGGTTTTTAATTGAAGCGATCCGTTGGGGAAAGTGACAGAAGTGATGGCACTTTCCTTGGAAGTATTTTGATAACCTAGTAAGTCTCGTGCAATAAGACCTTCTGTATGAACGTATGACAGCACATAATGAAAACCATTATTACGAAGTTCTTTTGTGTCTACACCGGGTTCTGTCATGCCATAACTGAAAGGGTAATTTTCTTTGAAGAAATTTGCTAGCAGTGTATCGGCTGCAGCGTCCTTAAACCAAGGTACAGCCAGTTTGTCTACCTTTAGATCGATGGCAAAGAAATCTGAACGCCTTCCTTCGATGATGTTGATTGGAAAATTCTTTTCCGGATAACTGTTGATCAAAAGATTTTTTATTGGTTGACTATTAACTGTTGAGCGGTAAATAATCTGCAAGTTTTCTTTAAGGTCTGTGTTTTGTACTTCCCATCCTGGTTGACCATTGTTAACAAACTCTCCGGTACCATTGAAAGGTGTGAAGGTGAATGAATAGGAATTACTCTTTTTAGAAATAAGTACGATAAAGTCAATCTCTCGCTTGATGAGGAAGTCAGCGATTTTTTGAGTGACATCAGTGCCGCCAAATACCAGGGCCGTTTTGAAATAGGCCACAGCATCTATTCCAGATTTTTGAAAAGAGCTTTGGATAATGTCCAATTCTTCATCCGAAAATGTAGAGGCATAGAATACGCAGGATCTTTTTGCCAATAAATCAGCAGGTACATTATTGGTAAGTTGTAGTCTGGTAGGAATAGTGTTCTCCATTCCTTGAGAATAAATAGCGATTGTTGGGATGAACAAATAGAAAATGAAAAGAAACCTCATCAATTGAATATCAGAAAATAAACGGTTTTGCGAAGATAGTATTGTAGTAGCATACTCTATAATCCAATGTAAAACCCTGTTTCATCCTGTTTAATGGGGTAAGTTTCAAGGTCGGCAGAGCGCTCAGCAGATTCTCTGCCTGTTTTGAGTTGAAAACGATAACCGTGCCAGGGGCATACTACCTCGCCTATATAATTGACTTTTCCCTTGCTCAATGATTCGCCATTGTGTGAACATTTATCGTCAACAGCGAAAAAGTCATCGTTCACGCGAGCTAGACAAATTCGCTTTTGATGAACAACTAGCAATTGAGTTGCACCAGGCTGTACTCTCAGGAGGGCATCATTCACACTGGAAAAGATTTTTATCCACTGCATGTCGCATCTTTTACTGCTATAGAGTTTTTCATAACTTGATCAAAATTACCCATACACATGAAGAAAATCTACTATACACTCTTGTTGGTTATAAGTTGTTCATTGGTTTTTGCACAAAACACAAAGCAACAAGCCAAACTTGATCAGAAGGCAAAAGAAATGGAAGCCAAGGTGATCGAATGGCGAAGGCATTTTCACCAGTATCCTGAATTATCTAACCGTGAGTTTAAAACCGGGAAAATGATTGCAGATCATTTGAAATCCTTGGGTATGGAAGTGAGATACCCAGTGGCCAAAACAGGTGCGGTGGGAATATTGCGTACCGGAAAACCGGGTCCAACGATTGCCTTGCGTGCGGATATCGATGGACTGCCCGTGGTAGAGAGAAACAGTCTGCCCTTTGCCTCTAAAGAAAAAGCAACTTATCTGGGTCAGGATGTAGGCGTGATGCATGCTTGTGGGCACGATACACATATCGCTATTCTGATGGGGGTTGCAGAAATATTGGCTGGGATGAAATCGGAATTGAAGGGAACGATTGTGTTTTTATTTCAGCCCGCAGAAGAAGGAGCACCGGAAGGTGAAGAAGGAGGTGCGGCCTTGATGATCAAAGAAGGAGTATTGGACGACCCGAAAGTAGACGTTGCATTTGGTTTGCACATCAGTTCGCAAACTCCGGTGGGAGTGGTCACCTTTAAACCAGAAGGCATGTTGGCCGCTGCCGATATGTTGAAAATAAAAGTAAAAGGTGTGCAAGCGCATGGTTCTGCCCCTTGGGCAGGTGTAGATCCGATAGTTGTTTCAGCACAGATCATTAACGGACTACAAACTATTGTGAGCAGACAGTTGAATTTAACAGAGGCCGGTGCTGCTTTAACCATAGCCACTATTCATGGAGGCGTTCGGAATAATATTATTCCCGAAGAAGTAGAAATGACAGGCACACTTCGCACATTGGACAATACCATGCAGGAAGAGATGCACAGAAGAATTAAAAGAACTGCAGAGAACATTGCTGAAAGTATGGGTGCGACTGCTGAGGTAGAAATTATCAGAGGATATCCTGTTACTTATAATTCACCTGAGTTGACAGGGTGGGCGCAGCCAGTGATGGAAAGAGTGGCAGGAAAAGATAAAGCGGTTGTGATTAAAGCGGTGACTGGCGCAGAAGACTTTTCCTTCTTCTCACAAAAAGTACCTGGTTTCTTTTTCTTTGTGGGCGGAATGCCATTGGATGCAGACCCTGCTAAAGTACCATCGCATCATACACCGGACTTTTTTATTGACGAAAGCGGCATGATCACCGGCCTGCGCGCCATGCTCAACCTGACAGTGGACTATATGAATAGTCCGATGAAAAGTACGAGTACTGGGATGAAGAAATAGATTTTGAACTCTTAGTGCAGGGGTCTTACTCAACAGCCCCTTGTACTTCTTTAATACAAGTGATAAAAACAATGGGACCAGCCATACAGACGCTGGCCAGTTCTTTGGATTCCACCCAATCAATTTTCACGGTCTGCCCCGCTTTTAAATTAAAATGGTAGAGTGGGTCCTGGTCTACAGTGGGCGCTTGAATGTAGACACGGTGCTCAGGCTCCAATCGTGTACCATCTGCCAATTCGAACATTAACCCACAACCATCCAATCCAGTCATATCAACCACTTTAGCGATTTTACCACAAGGTTCCATCCCACAAATTATTGTGTACGTGTCTCCACAGCCTTGGAGGCCTAGGGTAAGTAATAAGGAGAATATTAATCCTTTCATGTATGCATTTTTACTATTTGACACATACTATTACCGATTGGTTGGAAATACATTAATTTTAAGATATACCTATCGACTTTACTTTACAACCTCTTTATAATCATGAAGAAGTACCTAATTATCATTTTTCTTTTTGTCGCTGCTTTACAGACCGTATTTGCCCAACAAAAAGACCCTTCCTTTGAGGAAGTAATTTCCCTTCGAAGTGTGGGCAATCCGGTTATATCAACGGATGGAAAAAATGTGGCTTTTACTGTCCGCTCAACAGATTGGGATCAAAATGAATTCGACAATGAAATCTGGATATCAAAAAATGGAGGTCAGGCCTTTCAAATAACTTATGCTGTTAAGAGCTCAAGTTCTTCTCCTGCCTTTTCACCAGATGGAAAATGGTTGGCGTTCCTTTCGGATCGTGGGGGAAAGAATCAAATCTATGTGATGCGCATGGAAGGGGGAGAAGCTTTTGCCGTCACTGATGAGAAGGAAAGCATTTCCGATTTGGAATGGGCTCCCTCAGGAAAGAAAATATTTTTTGTGAAACCAGAAAAGGAAAACAAAACCAAAAAAGATCAGGAAAAGAGATATGGAGGTTTTGCTGCTGATGATTCAGAATTTACATTGTCTCATTTATGGCAAATGGATTTTGATCCAACATTGAGAAACCCAGTAGAACTGCCTTGCTACCAAGTAACAGATTCCTTAAAAACAAAAGCCGGATGCTTGGAGTTGGCGAAACCAGAACGGTTGACGGAAGGAAAATACACGGTCACCTCTTTCAAAGTTTCACCAGACGGATCAAAGTTGGCGTTCAACCATCAACCCAATCCTTTAATCAATTCGTTTCTTAAGGCGGATATATCTCTGATTGATTTGTCTTCAAAGAAGATAACACCTTTAGTTGCGAATGGTAGTACTGATGGGCTTGCAGATTGGTCGCCAGATTCTAAAGAGCTATTGTACACCACCAATGAGGAGGATAGCGTTTCTAACTTCTATAAGAACTCGAAACTTTTTGCTATCAATATCGCTACTGGAAAATCGAGGAGACTAGGTGCGAAGTTAGATGAGGACATTGGAGGACAAATGACTTGGAGAGAAGAGGGCATTTATTTTTCATTATGGAATAAAACAAATCGACCTATTTATAAAATCAATCCTAAGACAGGTGATCACTCTGTCTTTTTAAATTCACCTGATCAGATTTTTGGCACATCGTTTTCTAAGTCAGGGCATTTTGCTGTTAATGCAAAAACATCAGATCAACTGAATGAGATTTACGTTTCTCCCATTACTTCACCAAAACTTCAAAAGATCACTTCCATTAATGATCAAATAAAAGATTGGAGTGTAGCAAAAAGCGAGGTGGTTTCATGGAAGAGTAAAGATGGCGCCACTATTGAAGGCGTGTTGCACAAGCCGCAGCATTATGATGCCACTAAAAAATATCCGCTGTTGGTTGTTATTCATGGTGGCCCAACAGGCATCGACTACCCAACACCTGTTCCTGCTTACGTGTATCCGATTGTCCAATGGTTGAATAAAGGAAGCCTGGTATTGAGAGTGAATTATAGAGGTTCTGCAGGATATGGAGAAGCCTTTCGATCTTTGAACGTAGAAAACCTTGGAGTAGGAGATGCGTGGGATGTGATTTCTGGTGTGGAGTTTCTTGATTCAAAAGGGATGATTGACAAAAACAGAATGGGATGTATGGGATGGAGTCAGGGTGGGTACATCTCTGCGTTTCTGACCACCACCACAGATATTTTTAAAGCAATTTCTGTAGGCGCAGGGATTTCCAATTGGGCTACCTATTATGTCAACACAGATATTCACCCCTTCACACGGCAATATTTGAAAGCTACACCATGGAGTGACCCTAAAGTATATGAGAAGACTTCTCCCATTTCCTATATTAAAGATGCCAAGACACCAACACTCATACAACATGGAGAGTTTGACAGAAGAGTACCCATTCCAAATGCTTATGAGTTATTGCAAGGATTGCGCGATCAGGGTGTAGAAAGTGAATTGATCGTGTATAAGGGGTTTGGACATGGCATCACCAAACCTAAAGAACGATTGGCTGCCAACTGGCACAACTGGCAATGGTTTAATAAATATATTTGGGGAGAGGAGATTGAATTACCAACTACGGAGACAACTGACAATAAATAATTATGAAGACTTTTATTAAAATTCTGATTTTACTTTTTGCTGTTCAAGCTTGGGCACAAAACGGCACAAAGCCCATTGTTACATCTGATGTGCTGAAACTCACCACTGCCAATCAAATTCAGGTTTCGCCTGACGGCACAAAAGCTGTGATGGTGGTGACTAAAAAAGCAGTTAAGAAAGAAACTGACTACTACTATACCCGCCATTTGTACATGGTTAATTTAGGAGGAGGCGATCCTGTACAACTTACCTTTGGAGAACGAAGTGATGGACAACCTGCCTGGTCGCCCGATGGCAAGCACCTTGCCTTTGTCAGAAGAGATGGAGACGCATCACAAATTTGGATTATGCCTATGAGTGGTGGAGAGGCTTACGCTTTGACAAAAGTGAAGACAGGGGCATCACAACCGGTGTGGTCTCCTGATGGAAAGAAAATACTTTTTAACTCAAGCATTCCATTTCATGATATTGATGGTGCACCAGGTTGGAGCAATGAACGCCCAGGTCGTGCATATAATGATGAGCCCAATTGGTTGGCGATGAAAGCAGAAGAGAAGAAAGAGGTGAAAGCCTCACCGGATGGTTCTCTCGATGAGATAAAGGCCTGGTTGGCCAGAAATGCCAGCGAAAAGAACCCAAGAGTCCTTAACCGTTTGCAGTTTCAAGGTGAGCAAGGCCTACAACCGGAGCAAAGATTTTCTCATTTGTTTGTGGCCACCTTCCAGGGTGGGGAGTCAGTTCAAATCACCAATGGCTTTCAAAGCTTTAGACAAGCCAGCTGGTCTCCGGATGGAACAAAAATTATTAGCACCTCTGCTCCAACTACTATTGAGCCCGATGGCAATAGAAAATCTTCTATTTGGTTGATGGATGTTGATGGTAAAAATTTGAAAGAATTTTTATCATTTAAGGAGTACCCAGCTTTAGGGGCAACATACTCACCAGATGGAAAATCAATTTTGTATTTGTCCAGAAGCGGAGATGACTTTCTAAGGGGGCAGTTGGAATTGGGTGTGATGACTTCTTCGGGTGAAAAACCTACACTCTTGACAGAAGGGTTTGATCGGGATGTGTCTTCACCCATTTGGTCGCAAGATGGAAAGACCATCTACTTTACTGCATCGATTGATGGCGATGTTCCATTGTACAGCATTTCCGCCAAGGGCGGTAAGCCTTCTATTGTAATAGGGGATGATAAGGGGGTGATGGATTATGATGTAAAAGGAGATCGGATTGTGTACGCACAAACAGAAATTGCCAATCCGTGGGATGTCTATCAAATGACCATTAAAGACAAAAAGACATCGCAGATCACAAAGCTGAATAATGAATGGCTGAAAGATAAAAAAGTTACTCTGCCAAAGGAGTACTGGATCACACGACCTGATGGAACAAAAGTGCAGTATTGGGTGATGGAGCCGATGAACAGGAAAGATGGAACTAAGTATCCAACGATTTTAAACATTCATGGAGGACCTACTGCGATGTGGGGCCCATCAGGATTTTCTATGTGGCATGAATTTCAAATGCAAGTAGGCTGGGGCTACGGTTTGGTTTTTTGTAATCCCAGAGGTAGCGGAGGATATGGAGAAGACTTTAAAAGAGCGAATTACCGGGACTGGGGAACAGGTCCGGCTAACGATATCTTGGCAGCACTGGATGATGCAGCTGCTAAAAACTCGTGGATTGACAAAGACCAATATTTCGTAACCGGTGGAAGCTATGCTGGATACATGGTAGCGTGGTTGGTTAGTCAGGACCAGCGCTTCAAAGCTGCTAATGCACAACGCGGAGTGTATGAGCTGACCACGTTTATGGGAGAGGGTAATGCGTGGAGGCTTGTTCCTGACTACTTTGGGTATCCATGGGAGAAAGATGTAAAAAAGATATTGGACGAAAACTCACCTTACTCCTATGTTGATAAGATTAATACGCCTCTACTCATTATGCACAGCGATCAGGATTTGCGAACAGGTGTCATTCAATCGGAGATGCTTTATAAGAGTTTGAAAATTTTGGGTAAACCAGTTGAATACATTCGTTATCCTGATGAAGGACATGAGTTGTCGAGAAGTGGTAATCCACTAAGAATAATGGACAGACTGATTCGGGTGATTGAATTCTTTGAGCGTTATGCGAAGCATCCTGAGACTCCACCGGCAGTTTTAAGCGGAGCAGGAAACTAAAACATTTTACTTTTTTACTTCCGAGGGGCTGTTACTCTATGTAGAGTACCAGCCCTTTTAGGTAAGAGCCTTCCGGATGATAGATAGAAACAGGATGATCTGCTGGTTGCGAGAGATGGTGCAAGACTTTTATCTGTCTGCCAGATTGTATTGCCGATGAAACAATGGTATCGTAGAACAATTGGCGATTAATCACCTGCGAACAAGAGAAGGTAAAAATGATTCCTCCAGGTTTAATCACCCTGAAAGCTTCAGCATTAAGGCGCTGATAACCTTTCATAGCCTGATGCTTTGCACTTTTATGTTTAGCAAAAGCTGGAGGGTCAAGAATAATAATATCGTATTGATCTTTTTTGTCTTTTAAGAATTCAAAAGTATCGATAGCAAAGGAAGGGTGTTGCTCATTACTAAACCCACTTAACTCAATGTTTTTTTCAGTCAGTGCAATTGCCTTATCAGATGCGTCCACTGAATGGACCAGAGTGGCACCGGCCCGCAAAGCATAAATGGAAAAGCCCCCTGTATAACAGAAGGTGTTCAATACTGTTTTCCCTTTAGAATACTCTCCAAGCAATTTTCTGTTTTCACGTTGATCGAGAAAGAACCCAGTCTTTTGACCTGTTTCCCAATCCACAAAAAATTTGTTGTCATGCTCACTGACAATGTGGGGAATTACCCCCATTCCAAAAAGATATCCGTTTACCTGTGTGGATTTTAATGCAGAAGGTGCCTTGAGATAAATAGCTGTTAAATGATCTTTAAACATGGCTTTAAGCGAGTCCGTGATTAGATCGCGATCTTTATACATACCTACCGAATGTGCCTGAACTACGGCAACTCCGTTGTAGATGTCTATAATAAGCCCAGATAACCCATCACCTTCACCATGTACAAGCCTATATGCATTAGTTTGATCCGTTACAATTCCAGCAGTTAATCTCTGATGGTAGCATAGGTTTAGTTTTTCCTCATAAAACCCTTTGTTGGGTTGGGAATCTCCAAAAATCAAAACTCGTACGGCAATTGTTCCTTCATGATAATGACCGTATCCAAGAACCTTACCCTGAGCGTTTTTTACGTTGACCCATTCACCATCATGAATATCGCCTTCCAAAGCGTAAATGGCGCCAGAGAATATCCAGGGATGGAAACGTTGTATCGACACTTCCTTTCCTTTCTTAAGTACTAAAGCTCCCTTAATATTCATAAATCTATATCTTGTTTATCTTACCTTGAGCGACTCAAACAACACAATTGGGTGCTTTAAGGCTATTTTATGGTTTTTGTCAATAGGTTAATCATTTTATCCACCCTGATTTTTGGAGGATTTCAATCTTTCAGCCAATCCAATTATGCAGATAGCCTTGAAAATCTTTTAAAAACCCCCATTCATGACACCGTAAAGGTATGGGCTTTAAATGAATTGAGCAGAGAACAAATTTATGGATCTCCGGACAAATCTTTTAAACTGGCGAATGAGGCGTTGAAGCTGGCTGGTAAAATAGGATACCAAAGGGGAGAGGCTTATTCGTATCGTGTGTTGGCTTCGATAAGCGGAACAAACGATAGGTATTTGTCCTATTCAGAATACCTTGAAAAAGCCATTAAACTTTTTATTGCGCTGGAGGATTCTGTAGGTCTCGGTAACTGCTACATCACTGAGGCCGTTGTCTACGACCGTCAATTGAATTTCGAAAGTTCAGTGGGTTCTTACCTGAAAGCTATTCATATTTTTAGAAATGCGAACATACCTGAGCGGGTTGCTGTTTGTTTAAATAACCTTGGGTTTGTTTACTATCAGATGGAGCAATTTGAAGATGCGAGAGAAAGTTTGGTGGAGGCTATTGTAATTAACGAATCTGTCAATAACACTTCAACACTAATTAATAGCTATAGTAATCTTGGACTTGTGCTATCTCAACTTGGAGACTGGAATGAGGCCGAAAAATATTTTGAAAAAGTATTGCAACTTCATGAAGAACTGAAGGATAACTCTAATCCCGAGGCCTTTGTAGAAACACTTATTGGCAAATCGCAAATACATAAGGCACGCAATCAATTTAAGGAAGAGAAGAAGTTGCTGGATGAGGCAAAAAAATACTCCGAACAATTCAATTACATGGAGTTAAGGAAGCAGACTTATTTGAGGTTGTCAGAATATTATTTGAGAATCCGCAATTTTGAAAAAACAAGTGAAGCGTTGAATGAGCTTGTAATTATTGATGATAGTATTACGCGACAGCGAAGAAAGAATGAAGCATCTATCATAGCAAGCGTTGTTAACTCAGCCAAATTGGAGTCTGATTTCGAAAATGCACAGGATAATATCGAGAAACAAGAATTGGTTATTGCGCAGCAGGAACGAACCTTGATTGCAGTTGCACTTGTGGGAGTATTATTTTTCATTTTGCTCATCTTACTTATCCTGTCAAATAGAAGCAGAAGGCGAATGAACAACACATTGGCGGCACATCGGGAAGCGATTGATAATAAAAACATAGAATTAGAGCAATTAAACCAAACTAAAGATAAATTCTTTTCTGTGGTGGCACACGATCTACGAAGTCCACTTAATTCATTATTCGGCTTTACTAACTTGCTTGTAAAGCATGCAGAGGCAATGTCAAAGGAAGATATTCAAAAAATGGGGTCGCAATTAAGAGAATCAGTAGCCAACACATTAAAAATGACTGAAAACCTAATTACCTGGGCACGGTCACAAATGCAGGAGGAGCAAACGAATCCTGAAGTTATTGATGTAAAAACCGCAATTGATGAAACTTTTAAGATTTCATTAGAGGATGCAACTAAAAAAGGAATTGTATTGCTGCGTAATACAGATGAGCAAGCCAATGTATATGCAGATAAGAATCATTTATTACTGATGCTCAGAAATATTATTAATAACGCGATCAAGTACACAAAGTCTGGTGATAGAATTTTAGTTTCGGCAGTAGAAGAAAATGGACAAACAAAAATAACTATTGAAGATACAGGTGTAGGAATGGAAGATGGCGTGAGAGAAAAACTTTTTTCACTGGAAGGAGCTGTTAGCAGGGAAGGTACTTCTGGGGAACGTGGAACTGGTTTGGGTTTGTTATTGGTTAAAAGCTTTGTTGAAAAGAATGGTGGTTCTTTATCTGTGAGCAGCGTAAAAAATGAGGGTAGTCAATTTGTTGTGTTATTGCCATCCTCTTCCTCTTGACTTCAATGTAGTTTCATTTTTATATTTGGTTAAATATTTACTTGATCAAACTATGAAGCTCTTTTTTCTTTTTTTCTCTGCTATTTTAATTTCATGCTCATTACCTGATTCAGGTGATACTTTTTCCAGTGGCGCTGACGGAATACCTGCCGGGGCAATTCAAGAACGATTTGAAGATACGCCTTCTCTTTCTGGTGTTAGGTTGAACGATGGAGCCGGCAACCTTTCGCAATCTGGCCTGATAGAAAATGGTAAACGAGCCGGCAACTGGGTGGACTATCATCCCAACGGCATTGTTAAATCTGTGGTCTCGTATGTAGATGGGAAAAAGGAAGGAATGGCACTTGAAATAAGTAATAGTGGCCAACTTGAAAAACGAATGCAATATCACAGTGATCGATTGCATGGAGATTATCGGGAATTTAGATACACCACGGTAAAAGAGGAGCGCAATTATAGAAATGGAAAGCTGGAAGGAACAGCAAAAATATATTATGACGATGGTAAAATTATGGAGGAGGGAGCGTATCAAAATGGAACTCGGCATGGACTATCAAAGTGGTACGATCAGGAAGGAAATGTGACCATAGAGTACGAGTATAATAATGGTGAATTAGTAAAAAAATAACCGTTTTCAGAGAATTTTGAACCTAAATCCGAAGAAATTCGTAATTAGAGATACCACAGAACAAAAGAGTGGAATAGGCGTTGAATAGAAGCGTAGAAAAAGAAAAAAATTTACAATTGTCATTGAGAGGCATCCTGTCTGTTCAAAATTGTTTAACTAAAAAAAAGTAACGAATTATGAATAAGTTCTTTCAACTTGTGATTGCAGCTATTATGGGTAGTGGTATTACTATAGCTGCCAATCAATGGTATGGTAATGGAAATTCAAATGTAAGGATTGAACACGTGAACGGTGTTCCGGCTACAGCAGTAGCCTACACGGTTGATGAAAATGGTGAAGCGGTTCCATTGGATTTCACAGGTACTGCAGACAAGGTAACACAAGCTGTAGTACACATTCGTTCAACACAAGAGGTTAGCGTGCAAAGAAACTCTCGCGATCCGTTAAGAGATTTTTTTAATGGACCATCTCCAATGCAACGCGGACCAAGTCAAAGCACTGGATCAGGTGTGATTATCAATAAGAACGGATATATTGTTACGAACAACCACGTTGTGCAAGGTGCAGATATTGTTGAGGTAACCATGTCTGACAATAGCACTTATAAAGCAGAGGTGATTGGTACCGATCCGGATACGGACTTGGCTGTGATAAAAGTGAGTAATAAAGATTTACCTTATTTATCATTTGTCGATTCAGATCAATCTAAAGTAGGGCAATGGGTCTTAGCAGTAGGAAATCCATTTAACCTTAACTCTACTGTTACGGCTGGAATAATTAGCGCAAAAGGAAGAAACATTAACATCATCAACTCCAATTCCAGAAATGAGAGCGAGCAATTAGGGAATACTGCTATTGAATCATTTATTCAAACCGATGCCGCCATTAACCCTGGTAACAGTGGAGGAGCGCTGGTTTCTTTAGATGGAGGGTTGTTGGGTATTAATACGGCCATAGCAAGCCCTACTGGAGCTTACTCTGGGTATGGATTTGCAGTTCCTTCAAACATTGTGAGTAAGGTAGTGGAAGATTTGATTGCCTATGGAGCGGTGCAACGTGGCTGGTTGGGTGTGACGGTACAAAACGTAACCAGTGATTTGGCTAAGCAGGAAATGTTGGACAGAAATGAGGGCGCCTTTATTGTAGATTTTGCTGATAATAGCTCAGCCAAAGAGGCGGGCTTACAAAAGGGAGATGTTGTTATTCAATTGGATGACGCTGAAATCAAGTCCAGTGCAGCCCTTATTGAATATATTGGTAGAAAAAGACCAGGAGATAAAATTGGAGTAAAAGTGGATCGGCAGGGTAAAATTGTTACTATTCCGGTAACTCTTAAAAATAGAAATGGAGAGTTAGGAACAATTAAGCGAGAAGAAAAGGGAGCCATTGCATCACTTGGTCTATCTGTGGAGGATGTAGATCAGAAAATATTAAATAGATTAGAGTTGAAAAATGGCGTTCGAGTGAGTAAACTTGATAATGGTAAACTCGCCCGCTATACGGAAATGCGTGAAGGCTTTATCATTACACACATAGATGATGAAGCGGTGAAGACGGTAGAAGAGGTAAACGAAATTTTAAAGAAAAAAAAGGAGGGTGACCTTGTCACGTTTTCCGGTATCTATGAAGACTTCCCTCGGGAATATATTTATGCACTTAGAATGTAGGACTTAAATGAAGATGAAAAAGATGAGAAGACTGTTTAAGAAAGGCGAACGTGTTCGCAGCAGGATTGATGGAAAAGTGATGGAGGTATTGAAGTACATTAAGAACAATTGGGTTGAAGTAAAGTGGTTCGACCTCGAAAAGAAAGAAATACGAATCAATAAAATAAAAGAGGATAAACTCTCCAAAGCAGCCTAAGGAAAAGCCCCAGTCATAAAGACGGGGCTTTTTTGTTATTCGGATCTTAGCGATTTCACAGGATTGGTTAATCCAGCCCTGACGCCATGAATGCTTACTGTAGCAAAGGAAATAAGCAAAGCCGCACATCCGGCATAGGCAAATACTATAAATTTTATTTGAGTTTGAAACGCAAAGCTTTGCAACCACTCTGACATAGCATACCAAGTAATGGGTACTGCAACAACAATTGCAATAAGCACCATTAATGCATAAGATTTGGAAAATAACTTAACGATACTGGGGACAGAGGCCCCTAATACTTTTCTGATGGCTATCTCCTTAGTACGAAGCATAACGGTGAACGATGCAAGGGCATACAGCCCAAGACAAGCCACAAAAATGGCAAACACCGTAGCGTAAGTAAGAATCTTAATTAGATTGTCTTCTGATTCATATAGCGTCTCCATCCTTTCTGCAGGAAAGAAATACTCATAGGCTTTGTCAAAATTCATAGACTCCCATGTAGATGACATCAGCTCAATAGTTCCTTGCCTTGCATTGGGATCAAGTTTAACAGAGATATGACGATAATTTCTTGCGCTATCTCCACCATAGTGATGAACAACTGGTAGGATAGGTTGCTTTAAGGTTGCATAGTTAAAATCTTCCACCACACCGATTACCTCAAGCGGTCTGCGAGAATTAGGGTAAATCAAATGCTTGCCAATTGGATCTTGCCAACCAATATCACGTACGGCAGCCTCGTTCAGTATGATGGAATTGTTTCTGTCATTTTCAGAGCCCGGCAAGAAGTTTCTACCTGCGACTAATTTGATATTATAGGTATTAAAATAATCTTCTTCGACCACTGCTGTTTGATAATCCAAAGGGCTCATATCTTCTTTTCCTTGAGGTAAGAATAGAGAGAAACTGCCAGGATAATCCCCGGGTATGCCATTGGATGCAGTAACGGATTCTACTCCGGCCAATTGTTTGAGTTGTTCTTTAAAGGCAACCAGCCTGGAAACCGCGGTGCTTCTGTCTTCAAAGTCGCGAATGCTTATTGGTACCACTACCACATTGTCCCTGTCAAACTTTACATCGTAGCTTCGCATATACTCAACTTGTTGGCTGATGATGGCAACGGCACTTAATAAAATAATGGCTAGGGTAAATTGAAGAATGACAAGCCCATTTCGCAATACCATACTTCCACCTTTTGATTGTGCACCTTTTAATACTTCACTTGGAATAAAGTTGGATATATAGAAGGAGGGGTAGCTACCACTTAGTATTCCGATAACGATCCCAAGGACGGCAATGACTCCAATCATTAATGGATTGTCAATGAAGTTTATTGGGATGTCAAGCCCGATTAATGAACTAAAGAACGGCAAAGCCAACTCAGCCAATAACCCCCCGAGAATGAGGGCAAAAAAAGTCAGTAAAAGAGATTCACTTAAGAATTGATGGATAAGGCCTTTCTTTGATGCTCCCATAACTTTTCGTACACCTACTTCTGTGGTTCGCATGAGCGACTGCGCAGTTGCCAGATTAGTAAAGTTGATGGAGGCAATGAGTAATATACCAATGGCTACTATCAATAAAGTAAAGGCATATTTTCGTTGATCGGTGAATTCATCGTTGTAGTCTTTGAGAGGAAGAAAAAGGACATTCCCTCTTTCGGTTTCATCTACGTACTTATCCATGATAAGATTGGCCTGCTGGCGAAGCGTATTGATATCATTGGCTTCATTCAATTTGATAAAAGTTGTGCAGAAAGATCCCGCCCAGAGATCATCTCCTAAAAATTGATGAGCAAGCTGCGTGTTGAGAGGAATAATAACCTCAAATTCAAAGGATGAGTTTCCAGGAATTTTCCCAAGCACACCAGTCACGGTTCTATCCATCGCAAAACCAAAATTGAGAACCTTGCCTATTGGATCTTGATTTCGAAAAAATTTTCTGGCTACTTCTTCTGAGATAACTACAGAATTGGGATCGTTTAGTAATGTGTTTGGATCACCGGCTTTTAAAGGAAAAGAAAAGAAAGAAAAGAATGTGGAGTCTGCATAAAACACCCGTTGTTCAAAGCGTTTATCTTCATGCCTGATCCATGTTCTGCCCGCATTAAGGGCTTTGGTGCTTCTCTCTACATTGGCGAATTCAGTTTGTGCCGCTTCAGCCATAGGAAACCATGTATCGTACACAGGCATCTGTCCTGATTCTGTAGCTCTATCGCGATACATAAAGTAAATCCGATCAGCATCTTCATGAAATTGATCGAATGACAGCACGCTAATGGCGTAGAATGCAATCAGAATGGTGATAGCCGCACTACCTGCAAGGCCAATGATGTTGATGATGGAATAGGACTTGTGTTTGAGTATATTCCGAATGGCAACCTTGATATAATTAGTAAGCATATTGGTTGATTTAATCTTAACGAAAGATTCTTATTCTTCTTTTAGTGTGTCAACAGGATTAAGAGAAGCAGTACGAATGGTTAAATAACCAATGGTAAGCCAGGCAATTAGTAAAGTGCCCATTCCGGTAAGTATAAAGACCCAAATATTGATATCTATTTTGAAAACAAAATTGTTAAGCCATCCACTCATGATCCACCAGGCAACGGGCACAGCGAAAAGGGTAGATGCAATTATAAGTTTGGAGTAACCTTTTACAAGATTGACCAGCAATGTTGTTGTTGGAGCGCCTAGCACTTTTCTTATGCCAACTTCTTTTTTGCGTTGTGCAAAGTTGAGGGATGCAAGCCCAAGTAAACCCATACAGGATATCACAATGGCGATTCCGGCAAAAAGAGCGAATACCATTCCCATTTTATTCTCAGAGGTATACTGTGAATTGATATTGTCTTCCAGGAAGGAATACTCAAACCCAAAAGTGTCGTCAAATTTTCCCCAAACGGATTCGATGCTAGCAATTGTCTGTTGAACGTTTTCTGAATTGAATCTTATAAGCACGGTATTATAATAGGGTAACCTTTGCATGATCACTGGTCGCACAGGTTGATGCAATGACTGATAATTGAAATCTTTTACGACTCCCACTATTGTCCCTCGGTATTCATCTTCATCCATCACCAACACAATTTCTTTTCCCGCTGGATTAGTGAGTTGGAGTTCGTGCGCAGCGGATTGATTAATGATGAAAGTATTTGCAGTATCACCTGGAAAAGAACGATCGAATCCACGACCCTCTACAATTTCCAGGTTGAGGGTTTTTATCAAATCGTAATCAACATACATTTGTGATGCGTTGACCTCGTGATCAGGATCGTCAATTACATGAATTGGATTTTGATTGAATTGAGAGCCAGGTACATTGGATGAAGCACCTACTTCTTCTACACCAGCGATATTTTTCAATTCATTTTGAAGCGTTTCAAAATTTCTTCTCATGCTTCCGTCACGCACTGGGATAAGCAGCGTAGCGTCTTTTGCAAAGCCTAAGTTTTTGTGTTGAATGAAATTCATTTGATTGAGGATAATGACAGTTCCGGAAATCAAAATGATAGCCATGGTGAATTGAAAAACCACTAAAATTTGTGAGAACATGTTCCCTCCTTTGCTGGTAACAAACTTTCCTTTTAAAACTTGTACAGGGTTAATGGAAGAAAGAATGGCGGAAGGATAGAGCCCGGCTAAAACTCCCGTTATTAGACCAATACCAAGAATGATCACCACAATAATAGGGTTGTGAAGAAAATTTATTGCTAATTCTTTACCACTGATAAGATTGAAAAAGGGAAGCGATACTTCTACGGTCAAGCCAGCAAGTATCATTGAAAATATTGCTACTATCAGCGACTCGCCAATAAATTGAATTGACAATTGTTTTTTTACGGCACCTAAAGTTCTACGTACACCAATTTCTTTTGCTCGTTCTGCAGATTTTGCTGTAGTAAGATTCATAAAGTTGATTACAGCAATAGTGAGGATAAGAAATGCAGCTGCCATCATGATGTAGACATATTCAATATTGCTATTAGGCTCCAGCTCCCACATGAGATGTGATTTGAGGTGAATGTCTCTTATGCTTTGGAGCCGGAAACCTTCATTGTTTTGAATTATTCTCTGCATGGCTTCGTCACTTACATTGATATACTGTCCGGCCCATGAGAGCAATTGACTCTCAAGCTTTTTAGGATCGGCATCAGGGCGAAGCTTAATGTAATTGAAGTGACCAAAGTCTGCCCAGGTGTAATAGGCACTTTCGGGGTCTTCGAATATTTTCATATGGACATAACTTACCAAGGCCATAGCATGGAAGTGAGATTGTCTGGGCATGTCTTCGTACACTCCTTCAATTTCAATCAAATTTTCATCGCCATTAAAAGCGAGGAACTTGCCTATAGGATCTTCATCACCAAAATACTTTTGTGCAGCTGATTGCGACAATAGCAGTTTGCCAGGTGTTCGAAGTACGGTGTTCTTATTTCCTTTTATAATTTTAAGAGGGAACACATCGAAAAAAGTGCTGTCCACCGAGAGTATGTCTTTTTCATTGTACTGAATGTCTTTTTCGAGGTTTCTTACGGAGAAGCTTTGCTGGGTTAATCCCGGCCCCCAGATGGGAGAAAGTGTGACAGCACTGGTAACCTCCGGAAAATCCTTTACCAAAGCCTGCGCCATAGGATGGGGAGTGCGTGTTTGAGGGTTTCCGGACTGCCAATAAATGCGATAGATATTGTCTGTTTCTGGATCATATCGATCATAATTCATTTCATCCTGTACATAAAGAAGAATCATGATGACCGATGCAATGCCAACAGTAAGGCCAATTACATTGATGAACGTATACAACCTGTTTTTGAGCAGGTTTCTTAAGGTGATGATCAGGTAACTTCTAAGCATAAAATGAATTTTACTTTCCAAGTGCCACTAAGATGCCAATAGTACTAATCAATTGAAAAACAGATAGATAGGAAGTTACTTATTTATGATTGTGGTTCAGAATGAAACAGTTAAATGTTCCATTTTGAAACATTTCTTTACCTTTATTAAAATGAAAACTCCCGCCCATATTCTTGTCGTTGATGATGATCCCGATATCGTTCAAAGCGCGAGGGTTGTGTTGAGGCAGCATTTTGAAAAGGTGAGTACAGAATCAAACCCTCAACAACTTCCATTTTTCATCAATCAAAATCACCCTGATGTGGTTTTGCTGGACATGAATTTTACAGCTGATGTAACGAAAGGAAGAGAAGGGCTTTATTGGCTGGAGAAAGTTTTGGGGGATCACCCCACACTCAGCGTGGTAATGGTGACTGCATTTGGCGATGTAAAACTAGCAGTGGAGGCCATGAAAATTGGAGCCGTTGATTTTGTGGTAAAGCCATGGGAAAATGAAAAATTGATTGCAACGGTTAATGCTGCATTTCAATTGTCAGCTTCAAAACGGGAGGTAGCTAAACTTAAACTTCACCAAACCAGAATATCTGAAGTGTACACACAACCAGGTGCTTCTATTATTGGCGAATCGAAGGAAATAAAAAATGTTTTTTCAATTGTAAGTCGTGTTGCCAATACCGAAGCCAATGTTTTGTTGCTTGGTGAAAATGGTACGGGCAAGGAGTTAGTAGCAAAGGCAATTCATCATCAGTCGGCAAGAAGGGAAGGGCCATTTATAAAAGTAGACGTAGGTACCATTCCAGAAAGTTTGTTTGAATCCGAATTATTTGGTCACATAAAAGGGGCATTTACCGATGCGAAGCAAGACCGTGTGGGAAGATTTGAATTAGCCTCCGGAGGCACTTTGTTTTTAGATGAAATCGGGAATCTGCCACTGGCATTGCAAAGTAAATTACTTACGGTGTTACAAAACAGAGTAATTACTCCGGTAGGTTCAAATAAACAAGTTCCTGTTGACATAAGGTTGATCTGTGCCACCAATGAAAATATCCAGGAATTGGTTGCTGAGGAGGATTTTAGAGAAGACTTACTATACCGAATTAATACTGTCGAAATTACAATACCCCCTCTTCGTGAAAGAACAGATGACATCCCGTTATTACTGGATTACTTTTGTTCTTTGTATAAAAGGAAGTACAATAAGTCATTAGAAATGGATTCGGAGGTTATTCAAACATTAAAAAATTACAACTGGCCGGGGAACGTGAGAGAATTTCAACACGCAGTAGAGCGGGCAGTCATTCTTTGTGAAGGGAGTAGTATTTGCAGCCGCGACTTTCAATTTCCAGGCCAGCGAAATGTTACGTCAGAAAATTTGACTAATCTTCATGATGTAGAACGCAAAACGATTGAAGAGGCTATCAGAAAAAACAAAGGCAACTTAAGCAAGGCATCAAAGGAACTTGGCCTTGGCAGAACTACACTATATAGAAAAATTGAGAAGTATGGACTATAGGCAAATAATCGGTCAAAATTGATACTGAAAGAATTCAGATTGAACATAACACTGAGAGTGGTGGTGACTACTGCTCTTGCCCTGTTGCTTTCCTATGTGCTTACCAATAGGGACTGGTTCTTCACACCCTTGGTTATTGTACTGTTACTATTAATATCAATCTGGAGCCTTATATACTATATAGAAAAAACCAATAAGGACCTTACTTACTTTATTCTGTCTATTAAGCAAAGTGGTTTTACTACGTCCTTCCCGCCAGGGAAAAGGGGAAAAACATTTAGGAAACTTTCTGAAGCTTTTAATGACGTGATAGAAGAATTCCGAAAAGTAAACTTGCAACGGGAGACACACTATCAGTATTTGCAAATGCTAACGGAAAACATTCAGGCCGGAATAATAAGCTTTGACGCATCGGGAAGAGTAGAATTAGCCAATCCCGCTGCTCTACATTTGCTTGGCGCCCATCGCTTAAGAAATATAAGTGAGGTGAAGAGATTAAGCAGTAAGCTGTTTCAGGTGATGAATGATTTACGACCCGGACAGAAGCAATTGTTTAGAGCGGTAATCGCAAAAAGGGAGGTGCACCTGTCCGTGCAGGTAAAAGAATTGGTGATGAATGAAGTTGCTTATAAGATTATGCTTGTGCAAGATCTGAATCAGGAGATGGAAGAACAGGAGGTGGATGCTTGGCAAAAATTAATAAGGGTGCTCACTCATGAGATTATGAATTCAGTAACCCCGATTGTATCGCTGACTGAGGCGGTCAATACAATGTTAACAGGAAAAGATGGTGAACGTAGAAAGCTGGATCAATTAGATGATGAGGATAGGGAGGACCTATACGGCAGCCTGGAAACGATAGAAAAAAGATCAAAGGGCTTGTTGCGGTTTGTGAATGCTTATAAGGACTTTACTAAAACACCTGAGATTGTTTTGTCACAGGTAGATATTAGTGGCTTGATCAAACAAGTTTTGAGCTTACTTAATCCTGAATTGGTGAGCAACCAAATAACCCTCGATAAAGAGGGGATTGTACCCCATTTAATGTCGAGAGCCGACACATCATGGTTGGAGCAAGTAATCATCAATATCATTAGGAATGCAATAGATGCCTTGGAGCAAGAACCAACTCCTAAAATTAAGATTGCAGCCTTTCAAAAGGAGAGCCACACTTGCATTGCCATAAGTGACAACGGGGGAGGGATGGATAAAGAAACATTGGACAATATTTTTGTTCCCTTTTTTACGACTAAAAAGAATGGAACCGGAGTAGGATTAAGTCTCTCCAGACAAATAATGAAATTGCATAGGGGAAGTTTGAATGTGACGAGCGAATTGGGTAAAGGAACTGTTGTAACAATGGAATGGTAGTTTCATTTTTCGACACATGTTTAACTATCAGAGCACAAACATTTACCTTTGCCAAAACAATTGGCGACAAACAACAGTTTTAGTATAAACCATAATCGTTATCAAAAAATTTGACATTCCTGCTTACTACCGATCTTCTATTACGGGTAGAATAAAAGAGTCCAGAAGAGGAAAGGATCTGAGAAAGCAGGACTTTGCACCTGCCCGACTGGACTTTGGCCCAGTAGTTTTTTATATAGCCCGTCACTTTGGTTTTTGCTATGGTGTAGAGAACGCCATTGAAATAAGTTACAAGGCGCTGGAAGAGAACCCCGATAAAGATGTATTTCTTTTGAGCCAGATGATCCATAATCAGGAGGTAAATAACGATCTACAAAGCAGAGGAATTCAATTTATCATGGATACAGACGGCACTCAGTTGATTCCCTGGGAAAACTTAAAAAGTGATGATGTAGTTATTATTCCTGCTTTTGGAACGACCATAGAAATTGAACATCGGCTATTGGATATTGGGATTGAGGTGCAGAAATACAACACTACTTGTCCTTTTGTAGAAAAGGTATGGAATAGGGCCAATAAGCTAGGGAAAGATGAGTATACAGTAATCATACACGGTAAACCGAAGCATGAGGAGACTAGAGCAACCTTTTCTCACAGTGCACAGGAAGCTCCTTCAGTTATTGTGAAGGATATGCAAGACGCCATTCTATTGGGGGACTATGTAACTGGCAAAAAGGATCTTACTGGTTTCGACAAAGAATTTGCAGGAAAGTATTCAAATGGATTTGATCCATCCCAACATTTACAAAAAGTTGGTGTGGTGAATCAGACTACCATGCTGGCAACGGAAACGCAGGCTATTGCAGATTATTTCAAAAGTCTCATGAACGAAAAGTATGGTGCTGATCAGATCAAGACTCACTTTGCGGATACGCGCGATACTTTGTGCTATGCTACCAATGACAACCAGGATGCCACTTATGAATTGCTAAAGACCGATGCGGATTTAGCGGTAGTAGTGGGTGGATACAACAGTTCCAACACTTCACACATTGTAGAGCTATGTGAGAGAAAATTTCCGACCTACTTTATTAATTCAGATTCAGAATTGAAGTCAACGGATGAAATCCACCACTTTGACTATAAAGCAAAAAAAGGATTGGTTTCCAGCAGTTACTTACCTGAGAAAGACCCTGTGAAGATTGTATTAACAAGTGGAGCCTCCTGCCCAGATACCCTCGTAGATAGAGTAATGCTTAGAATTCTTGAGTTTTTCCCCTCCCACAAGCCAGTGGAAGAAATATTAGAAGAGTTTTAAAATATTCCCAAAACTCCTTCGTTTCTTTGATTAGCGAAAAGCCTAATTGAAGAATGTTATGAAAAAAATTATTTTGCCAGCCTTCCTCTGTCTTTGTTGCATTGTGGCAAAGGCACAATTATCATTTGGTGTAAAAGCTGGAGTAAACCATAATAGTGTAAGAGGGGACGGAGAGCCTTTTAGCTTAAAATCGTCTACCGGTTTTCACTTGGGAGCATTCGGAAGTATTCCATTGTCCAGTAAACTTTCATTGAACCCTGAATTACAATACATAAGAAAGCAGTCTGAAACTTTTGGCGGAAACTTGAATTATTTGGAAGTGCCGATTTTATTCAGCTACAATCTTTCGAGTCGATTCTCCTTGGAATTAGGGCCATCTATGGGTCAAAGCATTTATACGAGAATGAATTCAGTCGGAAAGAAGAGACCATCACTTGGTTCAGTGGATGATTTGGATTTTGGAATGATTGGAGGAGGTAAATTTAAGATCAGTGATAAGGTATCAGTGGTAGCAAGGTATAATTATAGCTTTTTGCCTTTTGAGAAGTTTGTTTTTAACGATGGTCCAGGAACCGTTACAGACACCTATAAATTTTACAACTCAAGTGTTCAATTGAGTGTGCTGTACACGATAAAATAGGCTATTGTGTTCTGTTCAACTCGAGACACTTGGTGTTTATTCTGCCATCGCAGTTAAGAAAGAAATCAGTTCTAATTTTAGAAACGCAGTTGCCCTCATAGTCTTCTTCATAATGATTAAGACGAAGCACTTGGTTATCCAACAAAGCATCCTCAAACAATTTGGTGTTGTGTGGAGGCATAAGCGGATCTAAATCGTTGGTGATAATCAGTGTTGGTATTGGAATGTTTTCGAGTGTATTTTCCTCCTGGGACACACGGCCATCATGCCATTGTACAAGTGCAGGAATAAAAGCCTGGAACCATGCTACACCTTCAGCTAATTCAGGGTTAGACTCCATAAAAGCTGATACGTTGGACGGTGTTTTATCTGAATATTCTTCATATGCCGTAAAGCTAAAGAACGTGGAATTGTTGGCACCTTTAAGCATTCTTGCAGGAAAATCACCCAACTCTTCTATCACTGTAGTGTCTCTCACATTGATGGCATGAACAAACCGGGGGACGGTTTCAAAAGCATCTGCTTTGTAAAATAAGTACCTGATAAAGAACACAGCATCCTGCGGGTTTAACGTAAAATCCCTATCCAATAATTTTACAGTAAAGGGATTGTCTTTTAAAGATTGAATGGCTTCGATAGTTTCTGCCTGAAGATTGGGATGTGCTGCATTACAGGTAGAGTCACTCGCGCATTGTTCATAGAGGCGATTGAAGGCCCTGATTAAATGTGGAAAGCGAGCTTCCAGTGCTGTGTTATTAAGAATAGTGGGCTTGTCCAAAATGGCAGCGTGTATCTTAGAAGTAAAATACTTCATGGTCATGATTCCCAGCTTAGTACCATAGTAAGTACCATACAGGTTGTATTTATCATACGGAAGGGCTTCCATTAGAGTCCCCAGGTCTTTGGCATTTTGCGTAGAATTATATTTAGAAAGATTGATTCCAAGTCCCTTTATTTCTGCCACTTTATCTTGCATGGCTTTTAATGTGATCTCTTTTTCCTCTTCTGAGGATGCATCTGCTGCAATGATGTTAATGAATGTTTCGCTGATGTCGGGTAGGGGACTAGATAAGCCAATGCCTCGCTGCTCCACTACAATAAGATCTCCAACTTGTCGGGCTTCATGGTCTTCCCAGCGGTTTGGACTATCCAAAGTTCGCCCTCCAGGACCAGCCGGAAGGTAGATGACAGGAATGGTTTCTTTATCGCTGTTTTTTGATTTAAAAATGGCAAAAGCAATCTTAATTGATTTCCCCATCGGCTTGGAGTGATCCTCAGGAACAGTGAGAAACCCGCACTGAACGTCTTCCTTACTTTTCCAGCCGTCCCATTCAGAACAATCACAA
>JBATLM010000222.1:0-9189 GCA_049289315.1 Cyclobacteriaceae bacterium | reverse complement strand
GCTATCTCCTTGTCCCTTGCCTTTCAAGGAAGATACGGGACGAAGCTTTGCCATGTAAAATGCAGGATAACTTCCTGAGATCAATCCAATAATTAGGGTGATCACTAAAAGTGGAAGGCCATAAGATTGTAGCGTTTGCAATGAAATATCGAATGACTTACCCGTAATCTGATTAAAAAAGGGAAACAGCAAATCCATTGCCCCAATAGCAAAGAACATTGAAATGAAGGTGACCAAAAAAGATTCTGTAAGAAATTGAAACACGAGTTGTTTCTTATGTGCGCCCACTACTTTTCGCACCCCCACCTCTTTAGAACGTGCCAGTGCTTTTGATGTAGAAAGATTGATGTAATTGATACATGCGATGATCAAAAGGAATATCCCCATACTGGAGAAAATATAGATATAAGACATTTGCCCATGGGACTGTTCTGTTCCCGCTTCAATGTCCGCGGACTGTAAGTAGATATCTTCAATAGATTGAAAATCCATTGAGAATAAACCGGCACTTGGCCCAAGGTTCCTTTCTAGCATGGCAGGCATCTTCTTCCTTAGGTCAACTATAGCGCTATTAGGGTTCAGCACGATGTAAGTATACGCGCCAAACCTATCCCATCTGTTCAGATAGGCAGTCCATTCATCATCGTTTCTTATATTGGAGAAAAGAAATTCAAACTGTAAATGTGAATTATCTGGGTGATCCTTAATTACACCGGTAATAGTAACCGGTTCTCCATCAATCTGTAATACTTTACCAATAGGATTTTCACTCCCGAAATACTTCACTTTTGTTGATTCAGTAATGACCAATGAAAAGGGTTTTGAAAGTGCCTTTTCCTTATCGCCTGCCACAAACTCAAAGTCGAACACTTCAAAAAAATTAGATTCGGTGGTGAACCAGTTTCGTTCTTGAAATTTTTCACCATTCACTTCAAAAACAACTTGTCCCATGAATTGATACAGTCGCACCATATCCTCGACTTCTGGAAAATCATCCAATAAGGCCTTTCCCATCGGAGGTGTAGTTAAACCATATTGTCTTTCGTTACTAGGATCACGAAGGTCCTTGGTAATGATCCTGTAAGTTCTGTCCGACTTAGTATGAAAAGTGTCGTACGACAATTCATTGCTTACATAGATATAGAGCATACAACTGAATGATATGCCGATTACCAAACCCAGGATATTAACAAGGGTGAATGTTCTGTTTCTATTAAGAGCGCGAAAGGCGACTTTAAAGTAGTTCTTGAGCATAATCGATGAATCTGTTTTCATCGTTAGCTACTATCGACATGCCAACTAGTAAAAAACGGTAATTGGGTGCATATAACCCAAAATAAACACAATCAGGTATTCATAGTGCCCACCTGTAAAGATCATCATGTCCATAAATGGACAGCTGTAGCTGAGGTTTTAACGCCAGTTGGTTCTTCCGGGAGGTACAACAGGGTTCTTACTTTCCACCTCATCCCAAATCCGCTTCCCTACCTTCTGAGCTTCAGCAATAAGACTCTCTTCATCAACCGATAGGATTTTATGATCCCTCATGATGAACTCCCCATCTATCATTACAGACTCCACATCCGATGGCCCACCATTGTGAAGCCAGGCAGACAGAATTCTGCCTGAAGGTACCAGATGTGCCTGCTTCGTATTCAATACAATAATGTCGGCCTTTTTCCCTACCTCCAACAGGCCCACAGGTTGCTGAATGGCTTGCGCTCCTCCCATGGTAGCATCCCGCAGCAAATCCTCCGGTTGAGGAAGCATCCCAGGATGTTCATCATTGCGCAGTATCCGCTCTGTCAACATCCCCACTTTCATTACAGCAAACATGTCGTTGTTGTTATTATCTGTACCCAGACATATTGTACAACCTGCATCACGCAAAGCTGGAATGGGAGGACTTACTCCTCTATTTGCAGCCATTGCTGGCTGGTGAGAAATCAATGTTTTGGTTTTACCTAACATTTCAATCTCAGCTTCATTCACATACCGCGCATGAGCAGCAATACATCGAGGTCCTAAAAAGTCATGTTGATACAGATACTCTGATGGCCTCACCTTATGGTACTTCATCATGTAATTGATTTCCGCATGTGTCTGATTCAGATGAATGGTATATCCCAAATCATGCTTTTCAGCAAATCCTCTGATGGCCTTCAACAATTCAGGTGATGCATTCTCTGTGTGCAATACGGCAGGAAAAACCTGTATACGCCCATCATTTTTATTATGCCATGCACTAAATATATCATCTACCCTTTGTAATCCATCATTTCTTAATTGCTCTGAAAACTGTGGGGTACTACTTGCAGCATAAGCTTCCGGTGACATCACTGTACCATCTATTCTATCATTTACCCCTTCAGCAAATACCCATCGTAAACCTGTTTTTGCCAATTCCGCAGCTTCCGGAAGAATGTTGGAAGTATATTCAACCACTGTAGTTGTTCCACTTCGTATACTGTGCAGTGCTGCCATCACCGACATGAGTGTGCGCTCCTCTTGCGAAAGTAAACTACTGGGGTGTACAGCTAATCCAGCGCGATTAGGAAAACCAAAATCTTCATTAAATCCGCGTGCCACTGCTGCAGATAAATGAGCATGACAATTAATAAGCCCTGGAAAAAGAGCTTTGTTTTTTCCGTCAATGACTTCCGCATTAGGAAACTGCTGAAGTACCTCATCAGTAGGTCCAATAGCTGCAATGGTACTGCCGTCTACAGCAACAGCCACATCCTTAAGGGCAGCTCTGTTTGCATCGCCTGTTACTACGGTAGTATGAGTAAAAACAACTGGGCCTGATGAAGACTTGTCTTTACCTGAAACAGTGTCACCACTTTCTGTAGTACAGCCCGCAAGTGCACCTGGAAGCAATAAGCCCGCTCCTACTGCCACTCCACTGCGGCCTAACATTTCTCGCCTCGTAATGAATTTAGATGAGTTCTTCATGGGTTAGATTTTTTGGTTGGAATAATATAAGAAGCAATACTTGACCAGACAAGTAAGTATTGATCAGAGGAGCGTAACCTTCAAAAGAATATTACTAAAACAAAACCGCATAAGGCAATTGCTAGACATAAGGGAGCAAACAATCGGGTGTCCCATACGCCAAATCGAGTCTCTTTGATTTTCTTGAAAAACCCAACATACTTAAAATCACCAATGGCGCGTAGTAGAAATAGGACGGGAACAATCCAACTTCCATATTCCAAAACCCACATCGGGACACTCCAGCTTACGAAGCCACCTCTTAGCAAATAAAACAGAGCAAAAACAACTAACCCTATCCCCACAATCAGAGAGGCTACCTTTCCTGGGTTCAACACTCTTTCACCACTCTCTTTAGTTGGGAGGGCTGCATCCCAACTCCACCTACCTCCAAGTACCCAATTGAAGTGAATCAATCCTAGTAATAGAAAAGTAAAACTTAGCAGCAAGGTAAGGGCAACTTGCATCATCTAATATCACGGTACAGGTCTATAATTTTGGCATCCACCCAGTAAATATCTTCGTTGCTAGTATAGAAAAGATATTTCCCATCGTGGCTAACGAAAGGACAAAGTTCATGACCCTTGGTATTAATAGGACTTCCCATGTTTTGGGATTTTGTCCATGTACCATCTCCATTATTAAAACTGATATAAAGATCACCTTGCCCTATACCTTCACTGCGGTTGGCACAAAAAATAATATATGATTCATCAGGGTCAACGAAAACATCCGCCTCGTAAGCGCGGGTATTAACTGAGTCATTTAATACTACTGGCTTTTGAAACTTTTCATCAGCATATACGGAATAATAGATATCGAAGTCATTGGGACTTTCTGCGTTCTTGTTTGAAGAAAAATACATGGTGCCACTGCGTGTAAATGAAATGTAATACTCATTCTTATCAGAGTTAATGTTTGGCCCAGCATTGATGGGCTGAGACCACCCATCCACAGTTCGTTCAATATACCATATATCGTGGTTATCCTTTTCACTTCTACCATCTATAGACCTTTTAGAAATAAAGTAGAGTCTTTTTTCATCAGGAGAAAGAAAGGGATCATTGTACCCAAACTTCTCATTGGGTAACAAAGCCCTTGGAACAGTCCATTGGTTCTCTTTGAGCATAGTATACCAAATCTCAGATTTATCGTTAACGTTCACTCCGTAATAAAACCCGGTAACACTTTTGTTAAAGACAGAACCAAATTCATACAGATCCCTTCGGGAGATAAAATAGGGCGCGAAAATTTTTGGCGATAATGACGGTGGCTCTTGACCCAAGTAGTTCAATTTGCTCTCTAGGATTTGTGCCCAACTCATTATTGGCACCATTAAAAGGTAGATGAAAGTGCTACTAATTTTTTTAATCATTAACCCCATATTCAAGTTCAATATACGCTGACTTCCTCCTGATAATTCTCGTTTAGCCAACTCCAGTCAGACATTGAAATAGAAGATAAACGATACCCCATCAACCCTACATCAACTTATCTTACATCTGCGTATCAAAATGTGCAGGATAAGGTTTAGGTATAGCTTCTTTATCCGTTCCAAGCATTTCAAGTATATCAATCTCAATACCTCGTGCTATAGTGGAGATAGGAACATCATTGGCCGATCCTTCAAAGGGATTCTCTCCTACCGTTCCAATCCGTTGCATAGTGTTAAACACCCACGACACGATAGAGGCGAATGGAACCGCCAGCCATACGAAATAAGGCCCCACCATCGGAAAGTTTACCATAATGCTTGCACCCAATTTTGAGAACTCGGGCACTATGCCAAATGGTAATAGCAATGTAAAAATATTGACAAAATCATAACCTAGCGTTGCATACTGCCTTGGGTAAGGAAAATTCTTTATGCGTTCAGATTTGCCCTGGTGAGTGATCAAGTTTGCAATCGAAGATTCCATCTCCAGAAAAGAAAATTCCCAAATCAAACCTTTCTCTTTTAACCTTCTGAGATGATTGGATTGAAGCTTCAATACAGTAGCCGATTTGTTGGTGGTACCGAGTACTTCTTTATACTCTTCCTCTGACAAGTATTTCTTTAGATCCTCTTCCAGTGTTGATTCCAATTCAGGAATGTGTAGCGCTTCCACCCATTCCGTATTGTGTTTATTGGTGCGGTAAGTCTCCCATGGTTTTAATTGCCTCATGGCATGTCTTAGCGCAGTCAGCCATGCAATGTGTCGCATCACAATCGTTTTCTTATGACGAGCTAACTCTTCTTCCGTGATGGGCTCCTTGGCATATTCATTCGTAATCATGTCCAGTACCATGATGGTAAACATCCTGGAATCATTAACAATGCCACCCCAAATTTGCCGTGCCTCCCATAAGCGGCCATACACCGCATTGCTCTGAAAACCAATAAGGAAAGCTACTGCAGTACCGATCAAAGCCAGAGCCGTCCATGGTACTTGCAGCCATTGAAGACCTACTATTTCATAGAGAACAGTAACTATTAGCGACCAAATAACAAAGAACCGAATTTCTCTCCGTGTCCATCGTAACATCGTGATGCCACTAAACTTCTTTTTGATATACATATTCAGAAAGGTTAAACACTAAAATAAGCAACTGTTAACTAATATTTCCATTCCGGTGCAAAGAAGCTAAAAGGAAATACAAACCAATATCTGGAATATGGACGCTCTGCTGAAGGGATTAAGTCCTTTTCACGTTTCTATTAGTGAGTAGAAAGAAATCAGGTTTAGAGAAATCGATCAAAAAGATTTAAAATCTCTCCAATTAAAAAACAGATATGCAACCTTTGGTTTAGATGTGACTCTTTGTGTTGTACAACAATAAAGTAATGGCACAAACCAAAATCAATTTAGAAGAGTTAAGTCGTGATGTCGGCTGATTATCTTAGAATTAAAAAATGCAATCAGCAGGAAAATTCACATGGGCTCAATACTATTAACAACTCTTAGCAATAAATGGCGCTGCATTATTCTGGTTCTTCTGCTTGTGCAGTCTGTTGTTACATCATATGCCCAAACCAATACCAAAGACTCTACTAAACTGAGGAATATTGATTTATTCCCTGCTATAAGTTACTCCCCTGAGACAAAATTGACGCTGGGTGCACTTGGGTATTGGTATCCTAAAATTAATAGCAAAAACACTGTTAATGCCCAGTCCTATATCAACTTCTTAGCCCTTTATACAACGGCAAATCAGATATTGGCAGAATCTAATTGGGATATTTTTGCTGAAGAAAAAAAGATGCGAATTAGAGGAGGACTTGGGTTTGCCCGCTTTCCCAACCGGAATTATGGCATTGGAAACAAGGCCAATAGTCAGGTAACTGAATACGAGATGAGTGCTGGGCAAGTCATTGATTCGATATCAAACAATTACAAGCGATACAGTATGACCAGCGTGAGCTTTACGCCAAATATTCTCTGGAAGTTGAGGGAGAATTTGTATGGCGGTTTGATTGGTGAACTAGAGTATAGTTGGAATTATAAAGAAATAGCAGATAGCGTTAGGATTGGACAAGGGAAGGAGGCTATTGAGCTCCTTGAAAATAATGCATTGGGAATTCGCTCTGGATTGGGCTTAAACCTACTCTGGGACAATCGGGATTACATTCTTAGTGCCTCATCTGGTAGTTACGTTAACCTAAGCACCACGTTTTACGGCAGGTACTTAGGCAGTGAATATAATTATTTCGATTTGTTGTTTGATGGGAGGACATACCTAAATCCGGTGGGACGGCATACATTGGCAATCCGAGGTCTATTAAATATCAGAAATGTAAAAAATGGCAGTTTACCTTTGCGAGGATACTCTGAGGTTGGTGGAAGTAGTTTTGTTCGAGGATACTTCAAAGGTACATTCCGCAACAGCAATATGCATGGACTTGAAGCGGAGTATCGGATTCCATTTTGGAAGGAAGACAATCTTGGCCCGATTTATCATTACTGGAAACGATTGGCAATAACGATTTTTGGCAGTGGAGCCCAAGTCTACGACCATGATGAAGCCATTGATCTGGGTAAGATAAACTTTGCCGCGGGTGCCGGGCTTCGGATTCTCTTCAATGAATCGACACGATCTTATCTTCGGTTGGATTATTCTTTCGGGCTGAACCCCAGTGCGGGCGGACCGAATAAATACCAGCGTGGTTTCTATTTTACATTTGGTGAAGCGTTCTAGTAATTCTACTAAAACATTTGTTTTTAGGGATTAGGTCAAAAACACATAGTCAAGAACAATCTGGATCTTTAGGTTCCATACGTGTGATGTAGCACATACTTTAAGAATCCACATTACAGCATGTGTTTTATGGTGATTATTAGTAATTGTTAGTGCATGCCGAGCTTGAGTGAGGCCAAAGTGATGAAAGATCGACTGGCAAGTAATTCTAAGCTAAGCTATCTTGAGAAGCGCAAAAAGCAGCGGCAAGTAGCACACTCTTTCAGATACGCAGTGAAGCACATGACACATACACAACCTAAGCTTGCAAATGGGTTACTAACTTGTGTAAAACCAGAAGAACAAAGGGAGGATAAAGATTAGCATACATTAAGAAACTTGAGATTTCGTCAACATTGATAATCCCCTCCCTTTACTACTTTGAATTCGAACAGTTCAGTAGGCATATAGCCTGTTTCTAGGTTGTGGAATCCCGGTAGTTTGTTCTTCCTAAAATAAAATTACGTATGGATAAAGTTACAAAATTTCTAGGCATCGATGTTTCCAAAGATGTCTTTGACGTATCAGATTCAAATGGGAAACACTATCAGTTCTCCAACAACACGCAAGGCTTTGCACAATTGCAGGAGCTGTTAGATGGACAGAGTCAATGTGTGATGGAAGCTACAGCTTGCTATCATCTATCACTGGCAACTTGGCTTTTCACTCAAGGTCATGCAGTATCCATAGTCAATCCTTTGTCTATAAAGCGATTTGTACAAATGCGACTTCGCCTTGCAAAAACCGATAAGGCAGACGCAGAAATGATTCGTTTCTATGGTGAAGCTGAAGATCCAATACTATGGAAGCCTCCAGCTGATTATGTTGCTCAGGCTTCTGAAATCAACAGTACTGTGACACTACTGATTCGACATAGAACAGCCCTTAAGAATAAATTTCAAGCTGTTTCGCATAAACCCGGAAGGTTTTCGGTCGTGTTACGTACCATTAAAGCACAGATTAAGTCCTTGGATCAACAAATCCAGAAGTTGGAATCAGCTATAGAGAACTTGATAAAAGAAAATGAGTCATCTCTGTTTGACCGGTTGTGTTCTATACCTGGCATCGGTAAAAAGACAGCTATGTTTTTAATCGTTATTACAAACAGCTTCAATAATTTCGAGAATAGCAAACAGCTTTCCGCCTATTTGGGGCTTGCTCCAACGGTGAGAAGATCCGGTACCAGTGTCAGAGGCAAGAGCAGAATCAGTAAAACGGGCAACAAAACAATTCGCAACCTCCTATTCATGTGCTCCTTTACTGCATGCAAGAATAATAAGGCATGCAAAGAATTGTATGAACGAATTGTGGATAAGGGAAAATCAAAAAAATTAGCACTGATTGCAGTAGCCAATAAACTTCTCAAACAATCATTAGCAATAGCTAAATCCGAAATGACATATCAGGAAGACTATGGCTTGAGAGTAAATAATGTGGCTTGACATGTTCCGCTTATTGATAAAAAACATCGGATAGTTAAAGAGGAACTGCTTGCTTTTTACCACAGTTCATTGTTGGCGGTAGTATGATTCACCTTAATATCAACTCTCAAAAAATAAAATAGAGTCCAGCCAATATTACAATGACCCCCACTACTAATCCAATTATCAGAGTTTTGATCCGCTCTTTTTTTGCATTGTCTTGAATTTCACTTTTTATTTTCCGCAACTCTTCATCAGATACTTCCTTAAATTTTAAAGGCTGCTGGTCAGATAAATATGTATTTTGTCCATCTTTGAACTTCGCATGGTTTGAAGTACGATTAGCGCGGTTTGACCTGCCCTTGTTCATGGCGTCACTAGAAAATCCTGCTCCACCTGTCATCTTAAATCTTTGGTTTCGTGCTGCATCATATTACCGCCAACGCCCGTGTATGTGTTCGTGTGCCACCCTACACAAGTCACCACCAATCTAGCGCTTTTTGTGTTTCCGTTCAAGTTCCGGAAAAACTTAGCGAGAAAGTCCATGCACACTAAGCAT
>JBATLM010000221.1:0-26683 GCA_049289315.1 Cyclobacteriaceae bacterium | reverse complement strand
GTATCTCTCATGGCCTCATTAGGTTTGGTTGTTGATCCAACTCCAATTTCTTCTACGCTTGCACCATTTACTGACCAAACCTTATCGTTAGTAGTTATAAGTAGGCCAGTAGAGGAACTGGAAATTTTATTAAATATTCCAGTTTGCAGGTAAGCTTGTTGCACCCAGGCACCCCCTTGAAGCAAAAAAATGCCCTGGAAGTTTATTGCTGCATAAATTTGATTATTAAAGCTTGATATTGAAGTCACCGAATTAGCTAATGCCCCTGTTGTATACCTCTTCCAGCTTCTGAAATCCAATAGATTGCTCGACCCATTAACTGCTCCTGCCAACACGCCATGGCCTGTCGCCAGGTAAAGAGAATCACCAAGAATGACAGACTCATTGACCACTAAGCTTCCTCCCACATCACTTAGATCTCGATAGGTTTCCTTTACTTCTCTTTTATCCAAATCAAATACGACCACACCAAAATCAGTTGAAAGATAAGCGAGTGTGTTGTTTACGGTTATATGATTGACTTTACGAGACCCAGAAATAGCGGAAGAATTAGCCAAGTTAGTAACAACAGAAATTTCATTCTCATCTAAAATATTGATCAATCCACTTTCAAAACCAATCAGCAATAGTTTTCGCTGATCATCGTATGCGATAGCCGAAACCGTAGATCCACTCAATCCATTTGCCTTTGAAATAATTGAAATCTCTTGATCAGTTTTTTTGAAAACAACAATTCCTACTTCATTGGCAGCAAATATTTGATCGGAAGAGGTCGCCAAAGCATTTAAGTCATTAAAGGAAATGTGCATGCGCCATGTTCCTACAGGAATGTTTTCCTGTGACCAGCTTTCTGTAGTAAGTAACAAACAGAACAATAGCAATGACCGGAAATACAATGATGAATTCATTCCTTTGTCTTGGTGCCTTTCAAAAATGAGCTTCTGTTTCTCGCCTCATACAAATCCTTTTCTCCTACCTTAATCTTATCAGGGTCTTGGGTTAAGCGATAAGAGAAAGAAGCCAACTCTCCCGTTTGTGCGCAGATAGCGTGAAGCTTGGTCACAAATTCTGCCACCGCCAACAAATTAGGCATAGGTCCAAATGGTTTCCCTTCAAAGTCCATATCGAGGCCGGCAACTATCACTCGTTTCCCGTTATTAGCCAACATGTTACAAACCTTCACAATGTCTTCATCAAAAAATTGCGCTTCGTCAATTCCCACCACATCACAATTTCCAGAAAGTAATAGAATATCGTTGGCGAAGTTTACGGGTGTAGATCTTACCTGCCTTTCATTGTGTGAAACGACATCTGTTGGATGATATCTGTTATCAATAATGGGTTTAAATATCTCCACTTTCTGCTTTGCGATAATCGCCCTATTGATTCTTCGTATCAATTCTTCTGTCTTCCCCGAAAACATGCAGCCACAAATCACTTCAATCCAACCAGATTGGCGGCTATCATTATTGGCACTTATGGGACGTTCAACAAACATGCTGCAATTTAGCCTTTTGATTGATCTCTAATCTGAATAACTCACATGTGGAAGCTTTCCTGAATCAGGCACCCGGATTACGATATCACCTGAAATTTTTGTCTGACAGGCTAACCGCTCGTTTTGATCCAACTCACCTCTATCTCTGTATTTGATCTCTGCTTCGGTGTATTCATTCAGGTTCTCAGCTCCACTTACAACTACCATTTTGCAGGTAGTACAACGTCCTTTTGCTCCACAAGCGTGCATCCAGTCCAGATAATGTTCATGCAAGTGATTTAATACCGTTTTTGAGGAATTGTTAACCTCAAGTTCTTTTCTGTCGAGATTTTCTATCACTATCTTTACCATGGTGCAACGTATGGCTTTAGCCATCGTTTACAAGAAAGCCAATAAAGTGAATCCTTAAAAGTAATGGACGAAAAAATAAGCTTACAAGCAGTAGAAGAATACAGTGTTGCATTTTCCTCCAAAATAGCAGATGAATACTTTGCTCAGCATCAAAAAATTAGCGGAGCGGATATACTCAAACTATGTCAAACAAAACAAATCAACCTTTTTGTACTTCGTGAGTTGCTTAAAGCATGGAAACAAGAAGCGGCAAAGTATAAAAGTCCCTACTTTGACTATGAATCGCAGGACGTTAAAGACAGTCTGACGCAATTTCAAAACTCACTTTCCAATAATATTTCAATTGCCAAGGATCACTTCCTTCCCCTACTAAAAAAAGGAGTGAGCCTTACTGTTTATCTTGTGCTCGACCCTTATGATTTTTATTCTGATACACTGGACAAAAATGGCAGTGGAACTATTAAAATTGCAGAGCTAAAAAACGAAATCAAGTATATTAAAATCAATCATCGCCCACTGGAAAGACTTATTCAAAAATTAGAAGAAAAAAAGATGCATTCAATCTCAGGTAATGAGGCTTTTGCATTGCTTGACCAAATTTTAGAAGAGGTAAACTTTACGCCAGAAGATGTGGAGCCCTACATTCAACAGTTGAGTGCTGTTCTCCCCCTTGAGATGGAGAAACTTTACGGAAAGAAAGCAGAAGCTATAAATACTCCAGCTAAAAAGCAAAACACCCCTCGACCAACCATCAATGAACAGAGTCAGAAAGAGCCTGTCACTACTGTAGCAGATGATTTTCAACGAATTACGGATCTTCAGAATCGCCTGACCATCAATCAGAAATTTATGTTTACTAAGATGCTCTTCAATGGCGATTTTGATTTGTTCAATGATGCCATCACTAAAATTGATTCGCTTGTCTCATTAGATGAAGCAACAAGCTACCTTGACTCCCATTATTCAAACTGGGATAGAGAATCTGAAGAGTATGAAGAGTTTATGGAAATGGTTATGAAACGATTCGCTTGATCAGAGGCGTTGGAGCACCTGCCCACGGTGCGCATCTAGCTTTATAAGAATAAACAATAGCGCGGTAAAGCTCCATAAAGCTGACCCTCCATAGCTGAAGAACGGTAGAGGAATACCTATTACCGGAAACAACCCGATGGTCATCCCAATATTTACTGCAAAGTGGAAAAAGAAAATACTAACCACTCCATAGCCATAAGCCCTTGCAAATCGACTCTTCTGTCGCTCCGCAATAAAAATAACTCTTAGCAGTAATGCCATAAACAGCACCACCACTACGAAGCTACCCACCCAGCCCCACTCCTCTCCTATAGTACAAAAAATAAAATCTGTACTTTGCTCAGGCACAAAATCAAATTTCGTTTGAGTCCCTTTCAAAAAACCCTTGCCGAAAAAGCCTCCGCTTCCTATAGCAATTTTCGATTGTGTCACATTCCATCCATAACCAAGAGGGTCTGCATCCGGATTGATTAGCGCCTTTATTCTGTTTTGTTGGTGTGGCTTGAGTACGTCCGTAATCACATAATCAACACTTTCGATTACGCCCATAACGATAATCGCTCCGACTACCAGTATGGAAATCCGCTTCAATTTTTTTGCTCCAAAAATGATCAACAATGCCAGCACGATAAGTATACCTCCATGAAGATATAGTTGATTCGGTATCAGCAGGGTAAGGATGAAAATAAACGCTGCGCATATTCCAACAATCATCAAAAAGGGAGACATGCCTTCTCTAAAAAAGACAAAAATAAAAGATGTGAAAACCAGTGCCGTCCCAGTATCCTTCTGGAGAAGAATTAAAAACATTGGTAAGCCTATAAGGCCCAGTAGCATCAGTTGACTTCTTAGGTTGTCCATTCTAAAACCTACAGTCCCGATCATTTTAGCAGCAGCCAGTGCTGTAATGAATTTGGCTAATTCAGAAGGTTGCCCTCCAAATGAACCAATTCCTAACCAAGCTTTATTTCCCCCTACCTCTTTACCAATTATGGGAACCAAAATGAGTAGGAATAAAATTATACCGAAAGCAACATAAGCAAAGGCTTCATAGAAGCGCATGTCAATAATGATGATGCCCATGATGATCACTATTGATGCTGCAATAAAAATTAATTGCCTTCCTGAATTGAGGGATAAATCCCACATTGACTGACTCACCGTTTCGTCATATACTGCAGCGTATATATTGAACCACCCTAATATGACGAGTGCCATATAGATAAAAATGGTCGGCCAATCTAGTTTGCCATATACGTCAGCACCTTTTCTCAATATATAAATTGTCCATTTAAAACATACTGCTCAATATGCGGTCTCTTCGTTTGCCCAATTAGGTATTTTTCTATCATCAGGCTGGCGATAGATGCCGCTGCACGTGCACCCTGTCCCGCATCTTCCACGTAAACTGACACCGCAATTTTGGGATTATCTTTGGGAGCAAATGCAATAAATACTGAATGATCCGGGAGAGGATCATTTTGCACCGTCCCGGTTTTCCCGCACACGATAATATCTTGAAGTTTTGCCCGGTATTGGCCGGTACCTGACTCTACCACTCGCTCCATGGCATCAACCGCAATATCAAAATAAGCCGGATCGATGGTAGTAAATTGTTTTTCCTTATACTGAGGCAAGGGGCCCTCCTCTCCAATTGACTTAATCAAATGTGGTTTATAATAAAAGCCGCGATTGGCTACAATAGCTGCAAAATTGGCCATCTGAATGGGCACCACAAGGTTTTCACCTTCTCCTATAGCCAGCGAGTATATATTCGAAAACTTCCAAGGTCTATTGTTGTAAGCTTTATCATAATAAGCCGAATTCGGTACAAGACCACTTTTTTCATTGGGCAAATCGATACCCAGGGTTCCCCCAAAACCAAAACTCTTTATGTGCTTACTCCATTCATCGAGTCCTATTCTAGTGTCCTCGTAAGGATCCTCTGACACTCCCTTATTCAACATCCTTCTCAACACACTATGAAAATATGGGTTGCATGAATTTGCAATAGCTCCTCTTAAATCTTCATTGCTGTGATTTCCATGGCAACCGATGATAGATCGGTCGCAGTAAATTCTTGTCTCAGGTTTAATCACACCTTCCTGAAGGGCTGTCATTGCCTGAGCAATTTTAAAAATTGACCCCGGTCTGTATTGAGCCATCAATGGTCTGGTAAACAATGGTTTCATCGTATCATTGCTTATCAAAACAAAATTAGAGCTATAATTTCTTCCGGTAAGCAGGTTTGGGTCATAAGATGGCCCAGACACGATCGATAGAATTTCCCCACTGCCAGGCTCGATCGCTACGATACTTCCTGACTTCCCTTTCATAAGTAGCTCACCATACTGCTGTAGATCGATGTCAATGCTGCTCATTAAATCTTTGCCAGGAACTGACAACGTATCGTAATCCCCATCCTTGAAAGATCCCTTCTCTATACCACGAACATTTCTCAACTTGAACTTCACTCCACGCTTTCCCCGCAACTGCTCTTCATAAAATGATTCTACTCCACTTTGACCGATATAATCACCTTGTTTATAAATTCGAGTTTCGTCCCTTTCAAGTTGCCCTTTCGAAACTTCGCTCACGTATCCCAATGCATTAGCCAATGCTTCAGTTGTATAAGACCTGGTCGTTCTCGCTTGAACATAGAGCCCTGGAAACTCATCCAGATGATCCTGTACCCGTGCAAACTCTGAATTGGATAGGCGGTCGATAAATAATGTTGGCTTATAGGGCGAGTACTCTTTGCGCGCCCTCATTTCCTGAAATTTCTTGCGTAACTCCTCTCTCGACATCTGAAAAACCTTACAAAATTTTGCAGAGTCAAAATCCTTAATGTCCTTTCTAATTACATTGATGTCAAATTCCGGGGTGTTATAAACAACTAGTTTGTTGTTCCTATCGTAGATGAGTCCACGGAATGGGTACTCTACTTCTCTCAAAATAGCATTGCTATCAGCTAACTCAGCGTATTTATTGTCGAGTACCTGAATGGAGAATAGTTTCACCAAAAAAACCAGACCAGTCAGGATAAAAATAATTTGAAGTATTTCTTTCCGCCCTTCGTTCATGATCTTCGCTGCCCAGGTAACATGTACTGCAGCAGCATTAGGATAAGAAGAGTAAAGATAGTGCTAAAAAAAACTTTTGAAAGTGTATACCAAATCAACCCAAAACCTCCAGCCTCGATAAAAAATAATGCAAAATGATGGATAAAAATGATAGGGAGTGTATAAATCAAAACCCACTGAAGGCCGTTGGCCGCCAAGGTGGGGCCTTCGCCTGCGTCATATCCTCCTTGGGGAGTAATGCGCGCCAACCAAAAATTTCTAACAAACGCTACTAGTACCAATGCCGAAGCATGCATTCCCAAGCTGTCGTAAAAAATATCTACAAGGAAACCCAGCACAAAACCCAACACCATCAACAACAATATGTTGGTTTCGATTGGAAGAAATAAAATGAAAGCTATGTAAATAAAACAAAATGCAGTATTGAACAGCACGAGGTTCTTCATCAGCACAACCTGCGTCAACAGATAGATAAAAAAAGATAAGAATTGCCAAATGCCTGCTCTACTCATTTTGATTCACCAATTGTTACTTGTTCCAGAGAATCCTTTTCTTCCAAAAGATTGCTGCGCACAATTTCAACAAAGGCAAGTCTGGTAAAGTCCTGCGCCAATTTCACTTTTAGGTCATAAAACTGTGCTTCAGGACCTAAACTCACTTCTTCTATTATCCCAACCAAGACACCTGATGGAAAAACTGCATTGAAACCGGACGTGACAACAGTATCTCCTACACTAGGGTTGGCATGGCGGGGAATAAAATTCAATTGACTATAAAGTGGATCTTTACCATCCCAGTTGATTGAGCCAAAGTGGTTTGTTCTTTTAATCATGGATGAAGTAAACTCATCTGTATTAAGTAACGAAATGAGCACTGCATAATGATCTGAAACCGATTTTACTTTACCAACGGCACCAGCGGCACTAATAACGGCCATACCAGGAGATACCCCATCCAGTGCTCCCTTATCAATAGTTATATAATTCTTAAATCGCTCTACAGAGTTGCTGATCACTTTTGCACTTACGAAATCAAAACGATTAATGATTTTAGGATCATCAACTTCTCTAACCTCAAGCGTATATAAACTTTGGTTGCGCTGCTCCAGCTTAGTTCTTAGCTGTGCATTCTCTCCAGCCAGTTCGGCATTGATTCTTCGAAGTGAAAAATATTCTTTTATTCCCTGAGTAGTACCAATAATGTTTGCGGCCATCTTATTTGACGAATTGAAAAATTTAGTGCTCTGGTACTGATTGTTCTCCACAATCAACCAGGCGGCAAATAATTCCAGCGCCAAAAAAGTAAAGAAAGCCCTATACTGATAAAAAAAGTAAAAGAGCCTCTCCATGCAATCAGGTCATCAATACAGATTTGAAATGATTCAGATTTTTAAGAGCCTGACCGGTACCTCTCACCACAGCACGAAGCGGATCATCCGCAACATGAATAGGCAATTTAGTTTTCAGTCCAAGTCGCTTGTCCAAACCGCGAAGAAGTGCTCCTCCGCCAGTAAGGTAAATTCCTCGCTCGTAAATGTCAGCCGAAAGTTCAGGAGGAGATATCTCCAATGCTTTCAGCACCGCCTCTTCTAATTTAGAGATCGACTTATCTAAAGCGAAAGCAACCTCTGAATATGATATTTTTATTGTTTTTGGAATTCCAGTCATTAAATCACGACCACGAATTTCATAGTCATCGGGTCCATCATCCAATTCTGTTAAAGCAGAGCCTACCTCAATTTTCACACGCTCAGCTGATCGCTCACCAATCAAAAGGTTGTGCTGTCTACGCATATAGTCAAGAATATCCCTGTTAAAGGTATCACCCGCAATTCGAATGGACTGATCACACACAATACCAGACAAAGCAATTACTGCGATATCCGTAGTACCTCCACCAATATCCACAATCATATTTCCCACTGGCTGCTCAATGTCAATGCCTATACCAATAGCAGCAGCTATTGGTTCATGAATCATGTATACCTCTTTTGCATTGGCATGCTCAGCAGAGTCACGCACGGCTCTCTTCTCTACCTCTGTAATTCCTGAAGGAATACAGATCACCATTCTAAGTGAAGGCGGAAACAACCTCTTGCCCGTATCAATCAACTTGATCATACCACGGATCATCATCTCAGCAGCATGGAAATCTGCAATTACGCCCTCTTTTAATGGACGAATAGTTTTGATGTTGTCATGGGTTTTTTCATGCATTTGCATGGCCTCTCTTCCGATAGCCAACACCTTGTTGGTATTCTTGTCTATGGCTATAATGGAAGGTTCATCCACCACGATCTTGTCTTTGTGGATGATCAGTGTGTTTGCTGTGCCAAGGTCAATGGCTATATCCTGAGTAAAGAAGTCAAAAAGTCCCATTGGTATTACAACTGTGGTTATTCTAGAAGGGCGAAATTAAGCAAATATAACCGTGAATTTAGCCTTTAATCGCGCGAAAACTTACAAGCAGAATTGACTAGTGTTTAAAGTGTCGATAGCCGGTTGTTACCATCGTCATACCGTGACCATCACAAAAGTCAATTGAGTCCTGATCTTTGATCGATCCACCCGGCTGAATGACTGCCTTGATTCCCTGCTCATGGGCAATCTCAACACAATCTGGAAACGGAAAAAATGCATCAGAAGCCATAGCGGCTCCATTCAAATCAAAACCAAAACTCTTAGCTTTTGCAATGGCCTGCTTCAGTGCATCTACTCGGGAGGTTTGTCCCACTCCACTGGCCAGCATTTGACCATCTACAGCCAACACAATTGTATTGGACTTAGTATGCTTGGCTATTTTTCCAGCAAACAGCATGGCATCCGATTCAATCTCTGTAGGTTTTTTCCTTGTCACCACCTTCAGATCTTCTTTAGCATCTGTATGTCCATCAAAATCCTGACTGATAACACCATTCAACAAACTCTTGAATTGGCGACCAGGCTTTAAGTTTTCTTTTTGCTTCAAGAGGTTTCTGTTTTTCTTTGATTTTAACAACTCCAGCGCTTCCGGTGTGAAATCAGGAGCGATAAGAATTTCAAAAAACAGCTTGTTGATCTCTTCTGCGGCAGTAATGTCTATTGGTTGATTGGTACACAAAACACCACCGAAAGCAGAAATAGTATCTGCCTGCAAAGCTTTCAGGTAGGCATCTTTTACAGATTTACCAGTGGCTACACCGCAAGCATTGGTATGTTTAATAATGATAAATGCAGTTTCTTCTTCAAACTCATTGAGTAGATGTAAGGCTGCGTCTACATCTACGAGGTTATTATAAGAAAGATCTTTTCCATTTAGTTTTTCGAACAGTTCCTCCAATTCTCCAAAGTATACTGCCTGCTGATGAGGGTTTTCACCGTAGCGCAAGGTGCTGCCACCCGGCATACTCACTTTCAAACTTTCTATTCCTTCTTCCTGATTGAAGTAATTGAAGATGGCCGTATCGTAATGTGAGGTCACATCAAAAGCCATGGCTGCAAAGTGCTTTCTATCGCTTAGTGATGGCTGGCATTTGGATGCCATCAATAATTCCAGAGCCTCCTGATACTGATCTCGTGATGAGATGATCAAAACATCCTGAAAATTTTTCGCAGCACCACGGATAAGAGAAATTCCTCCAATGTCAATTTTTTCGATGATCTCATTTTCTGCACCTCCGCTGGCTACAGTTTCTTCAAAAGGATATAAATCCACAATGACTAAGTCAATGGGTGGAATTTTATACTCGGTAGACTGACTTAAATCACTTTCATTATCTCTTCTATACAAAATGCCCCCGAAAATCACAGGGTGAAGCGTTTTAACCCTTCCTCCAAAAATTGAAGGATAGCCTGTCAACTCCTCTACAGGCACTACTTTGTGCCCGAGACCTTCAATAAAAGTTTGAGTGCCTCCTGTGGAGACAAATTCAACCCCCTCAGCAGCAAGCGCTTTAATGATCGGCTCTAAATTGTCTTTGTAATAAACTGAAATGAGTGCCCTTGATATCTTCTTGGATGCCATTGAAAATAAGCGGTTTAGGAATTTTTAGGAAGCTGCAAAAGTAGGGCTATTTTAAGCGCTTAAAAAGATTCTAGTAGTCTTCTTCAGGGATGGGCTCCGCCTCCACTGAAAAATCGTCAGCATCCAGGAATGTAGGAAACTTATCACGATACGAAAGAAGTGAGTTACCACTAATGGCTACAGTTTTTATAGCCTCCATTCCCTCCACAGTAAAGACAGCGGCCCCTTTCGGGCTAATGATAGATGAAAGTCCATTGTATTCAATTCCTTTTCCATCAACACCCACTCGATTGACACCCACCACATAAGATAAATTCTCAATAGCCCTCGCCTTCAATAATGTATCCCAGGCATTGATTCTTACTTTGGGCCAGTTAGCAACGTAGATGGCCAGATCATAAGTCGGTTTTCTAAGAGTAGCATTCCACCTGTTGCGACTCCACACTGGAAAACGCAAATCGTAACAGATCAGAGGGCAGATTCTCCATCCTTTCCAATGTCCAATAAGAAGACTTTCTCCTGGAGAGTAAACATGCTGCTCATCTGCCATTCTAAAAAGATGGCGCTTATCGTAAGTTTTAAAATTTCCACCCGGCTCCATCCAAAGAAGCCGGTTGTAGTAGCGGTCATGAACCAATGTTATGAAACTTCCCAAAATCAGTGCTCCTGTCTGGTCAGCCATTTGCTTCATCCACTTAAAAGTGCGCATGTTCATCCGCTCCGCCAGCCTTGGTGCAGCCATTGTAAACCCGGTGGTAAACATCTCAGGGAGCACAATTATATCAGTTGACTCACCTATTCTCCATATTTTTTCTTCAAACATGGCCAAATTGGCATCAATGTCTTCCCAGTGGAGATCTGATTGAATAACTGTTATCTTAAGGTCCTGCATCACACTTGATTAATTCTTTTGCAAAGAAAGCGATCCCTGACTAATTAGAGAATGCCTTTATAACAATTTACCCGCTAAAAGCGGTTCAGGATTTTTCCTGCCTCCGTAAGGGTTTCTTCTCCCTTGGCAAAACAAAAACGGAGGAGTTGGTTATCTGTTTTGTCTTTGTAAAATACAGAGACCGGGATAGAAGCAATTTTGTGCTCTCTAGTTAACCATTCGGCCATTTCTACTTCTGATTTTGAAGAAACGCCTTTGTAGGATAACAACTGGAAATAGGATCCATGACAAATCATTGGCTCAAATGACGATCCTTTAATTTGACCTAAGAAAAAGTCCCGCTTTTGCTGATAAAACTTTGACAACTCCAGATAATGAGCTGGCTGCTGCATGTATTCTGCCAATGCCATCTGTACCGGGGTGTTCACACTAAAGGTGATAAACTGATGCGCTTTTCTGATTTCCTTTGTAATGGCTGCGGGTGCTACGGTATAGCCTACTTTCCATCCGGTAGCATGAAAAGTTTTTCCGAAGGAAAAGATAGCAATACTATTAGCTGCCAGACTCGGGAACCTCATAACACTTTGGTGCTCGAGCTGATCAAAAATAATACGTTCGTATACCTCATCACTTAAAACCAGAATTCCGTGCTCATTTACAATCCCCTCCAGAATTTTCAAATCCTCCTCTTTCAAAACCGATCCACTTGGGTTTTGGGGTGTATTGATCATGATCATTCGGGTACGAGGGGTGATCTTCCTTTTTACCTTATTCCAATCAATTGAAAAATCGGGAGGTAAAATATTTATCGGAACAGGAATACCGCCATTTAGTCGAATGGCCGGATCGTAGCAGTCGTAGGAAGGATCAAATAAAATCACCTCGTCTCCAGGACTTACCAATCCTGTAATGGTTGCAAAAATAGCTTCAGTGGCTCCTGCAGTGATGGTTATGTCAGTCTCGGGGTCCACTTTATGCCTATAAGATTGAAAAATAACCGAGGCAATCGTTTGACGTAATGAAGGCACTCCAGGCATAGGGGCATATTGGTTGTGCCCGTCCTTCATCTGCCGATAAATGAGTTCAATTAATTTTTCTGAAACTTTAAAATCAGGAAACCCTTGCGACAGATTAATGGCTTCATGTTCCTGAGCCATCCTTGACATCACTGCGAAAATGGAAGTACCTATATCAGGGAGCCTTGAATGGATTTCCATTATTTACGTAAGGGAGCTATGATTCTATACTCAGTGTCTACATCTCCTCTGCTGATATCGTTCAGCTTGCCCTTCAAAAGTCTTTTCTTAAGTGGGGTTAGGTAATCGATAAACAACACTCCCTCGATGTGATCATACTCGTGCTGTATGATTCTCGCTTTCATACCCTCATATTCCTCATCATATGCCTTCCAATTTTCATCAAAGTATTTGATGCGTATTGAAAACGGTCTTGTCACTTTTTCACGCACATTAGGAATGCTTAAGCAACCCTCCTCCATTTCATCATGGTCTTCATCTTCCTCCACAATCTCTGCATTAATGAACACTTTCTTAAAGCCTTCCATTTCCTCCTCATCTTCCAATACACTCCCATCCACCACAAACATTCTTACGTCCTTACCAATCTGCGGAGCGGCAAGGCCAATGCCTTGCGCAGCATACATCGTTTCAAACATATCTTCAGAAAGCTGTTTCACTTCTTCTGAGCCTTCTTTAAAGTCCTGTGCCCTCTTGCGCAAAACAGGGTCACCATACATAACAATCGGATAAACCATTGAGAATCTAATTATCCTGCAAATTTAACCCAGATTATGCATTAAGACTATTTGGGAGGCCATAAACTGCCCAGTGGCTGACGAATTCTAACGATACGGTCAGAATTGTCAGGGTTAAACCTTGACAATGAAAGTATTTGGGTGATTTTAGCGTAAGTAACTTATTGACTTTCATTCGTCAAATTCGGTTTAATGATTTTAAGGGTTCCGAAGAACCCAATTATCGACTTAGCGCCTGGATTCCATGTAGGTTTGCAAAATCAATACTGCACTGATCTTATCCACGTTTTGCTTATCCCTTCTGTCTTTCTTTTTCATTCCTCCATCCACCATCGCACGCAGGGCAATCTTACTAGTAAACCGCTCGTCCACATATTTCACTGGAAGAGCTGGAAACGCCTCATTGATCTTAGCAGCCATTTGTCTTACAAAGGGAGCTGTTTCCGAATCCGTATTATTCATTTGTTTTGGTAAACCTATGACTAGTTCATCCACCTGCTCTTTAAGAAAATATTCTTTTAGGTAGGTCAAAAGCTTGGGTGTCTCAACGGTTTCGAGTGCAGTTGCAATAATTCTCATTGGGTCAGTCACAGCAAGGCCAGTCCGCTTTGTTCCATAGTCGATAGCCATTATGCGACCCATAAATTTTTAACCTTAAAGAAAAATAATGATTAATTGTATTTTACTTTCTCCCCAAAGATCTTCTTCACCTGATTTTCAATGATCATTGCCTTCGGGAAAAGAATTTCGTTTTCTATTCGAGCATGCGTCTTCAGGCTTTTTTCAAATGAGGTCAGCTCGGAATAAATAACCTTCACGTGCAATGGGGCATCACTACGAAGGGCATAGTTATCTGTAATCTTCCTAATCCCAATCATTTCATCGTCATGCGCTTCGTGCTCCATGGCAAAACGCTGCAATGAATTCTTCTCCAGCATATAATAAAGCTGCGAAGGGTTATAGGTTCCTTTAGATGCCCTCTCCAAAAGACGGATATATCCAAAAAGAGTATCCTCCTCTTCATAGATATGATGAATAAAATCTTCTAAAAAGAGTGGAAACAATTCCTTCAAATCCTTTTCAACAGACGTATAATCCTTATGGTCGGCCTTAAATGATTCTACCAAACGGGCAATGTAGGGAAGCTTGTGCTTTACAAAAGTAAAATGGGCGTGCTTGAGATACTCCAATATTAAATCTATCGGGTAGGAAATAAGGGGCAGGTCAGCCTCTTGAAAATTCGCATTTGGCGATTCTAACTCCCGTACTACCTGGTCCACTCTCAACCCTTTATCCTGACACACTTGCTCAAGAGTCTGTTCGGAATACTCATAGAATTTGATACCAAAGAAATAAAGCACATAAGCATGCACGTTATTCTGGTCTACCAAGTCCTGTATCCGCTTATCCTTAAGGGTAGTTTTTGCCATTTAGACAGTAAATATAACAATACCCATAGCGCTAGCCAAGATCAATTATTGCTCAAAGCCTCTCAAGATTTGAATAACAGCCTCTTTTTTCTGTTTTTTGACGCTGAAAACTTTGATGACGGTAAAAACGTTAAAAGTTATTAACCGTATTTTTTGACATGAACGAGCCGAATAATTCAAAATATCAGATAAGACTCCCTTTGATCCTGTGTATTGGTCTGGCCGGTGGAGTCCTTATTGGAGCCAGCCTAAGTACAAGCCCTGCTTCTGATGATATCGGGGCAGATGTGCAGAAATTCAGAGAGGTACTTTCATTGATTAAAACAGAGTATGTAGATGAGACCCAGACAGACGAACTGGTAGATGATGCTATCCAGCATATTTTAGCAAAGCTGGATCCCCACTCTGCGTACATTCCTGCCAGAGAAAGATTAGAAGCCAATGAAGACCTGAGAGGAAATTTCGAAGGGATAGGAATTGAATTCAGTATTTTTCAAGACACTCTGGTGGTGGTAGCCGCCTTGGGTGGTGGGCCTTCCGAAGCCGTAGGCCTTCGCAGCGGTGATCGAATTGTAAAAGTAGATGGGGAAAATATCGCAGGCATCGGCTTGCGTAACAGTGATGTCTCCAAAAAATTAAAAGGCCCCAAAGGCACTGAAGTAAAAATTGAGGTTATAAGGAGAAGTACACGTAAGCCCATAAGTTTCAATATCATTCGGGATAAAATTCCTCAATTTTCAGTTGATGCTTCCTACATGGTCAATGAAGAAGTCGGTTATATTAAGGTGAGTCGCTTTTCACAGACTACCTACTCAGAGTTTCGCACCGCTATGGAGAAACTGAAGAAGGAAGGAATGAAGAAACTGGTATTGGATCTACAAGGCAATCCTGGAGGATACATGAATCAGGCAATAGATCTTGCTGATGATTTCTTACCTAGTGGTGAAAAAATAGTTTTTACCAACGGGAAAGACACGAGATACAATTCAGATGCAATGTCTTCAGCAAAAGGTGAATTTGAAAAAGGTGACATCATAGTACTTGTTAATGAAGGGAGTGCTTCAGCCTCCGAAATTGTTGCTGGTGCACTACAGGACAACGACAGGGCACTGATTGTGGGAAGAAGATCGTATGGCAAAGGTTTGGTTCAATCTCCTTTTGTTCTTGATGATGGTTCTGAATTGCGATTGACCATTTCCAGGTACTACACACCTAGTGGGCGTTCTATTCAAAAGCCCTACGATGACAATCAGGAATATTCCAAAGACATCATGGAGCGCTACAGACATGGAGAGTTTTTTCACGCTGATAGTATCAAGTTCAACGACTCGTTAAAATACATGACCGTCAACGGCAGAACTGTATATGGTGGTGGAGGGATCATGCCAGACTATTTCGTACCATTAGATACCACACTCAATAGCCCTTACTTAAATGCACTATTTAACTCCAACTCTTTTCAGGAGTATGCATTTAATTACGCTTTAGAGAACAAAGCCAAGCTGGAAAAAATGGGCTTCAAAGAATTTTATCATGGGTTTAAAGTAAACGATGCCATGTACTCAGACCTTGTAAGCGTAGGCAAACGCAATAGCGTAGACCCAAGATGGTCTGACCTGAACAAGAACAAAGAAGTGTTTGAAATATTCCTGAAAGCCAATATCGCCAGGAGGATTTGGGGAAGCGAAAGTTTCTATCCTATTTTCAACGAGACCAACGAGATATTACAGCAAGCCTTGCAATTGTTTGACCGGATTCCGGATCGGGGGAAAATGTAATAATCAGACTCAACTTCTGCCTTAGGTTTTTGGAATTTGCTAACTTCGAAACCGAAGAAAACAACTCATCATGTATTATCATCGCTTAGGAAAAATTCCACCCAAGAGACACACTCAATTTCGTCAGCCGGATGGAAGTTTATATAAAGAGGAACTGGTAAGCTCAGAAGGCTTTTCTGGAATCTATTCCAATCTCTATCACATCAACGCACCAACACGGATCAAGGAAATCACTGATCCAGTAAAGTACGGTCCAAAAATGATCAAGGACTATGCCTTGCGTCAAACACACCTGAACACAAGCAAGGTAGAAACAACAGGAGACGATTATCTAACTGCCAGAAAGGTGTTGTTGATGAACAACGACTGCTCTATCTCCATTTGTTCGCCCAAGCAGCGCAAGATGGACTACTTCTATAAGAATGCTGAAGGGGATGAAGTGATCTATGTGCATGATGGAAGTGGCGCGCTTATATCTCAGTTCGGGAAACTTGAGATCAAACAAGGTGATTATGTGGTCATTCCTCGCACGGTAATCTATAAACTTGAATTTAATGAAGGCCCTCTTCGGCTGCTGATAGTAGAGTCTGCCTCTCCGATCGAAACTGTCAACCGCTATCGCAATCAAGTGGGGCAGTTACTGGAACATTCACCTTATTGCGAAAGAGACATTCGTCCTCCTCACGAATTAATTACGGATACCAAGAAAGGTGATCACTTGATGAAAATCAAAAAGCAAGGCTACCTTCATCAGTATGTGTATGACTACAGTCCTTTAGACTTAGTGGGCTGGGATGGATTTCTATGGCCTTATGCATTTTCTATACATGATTTCGAACCCATCACCGGAAGAATTCATCAACCACCTCCAGTGCATCAGACTTTTCAGGCACACAATTTTGTGATCTGTTCATTTGTTCCCCGGTTGTTTGACTATCACCCACAAGCAATACCAGCACCTTACAATCACAGCAATATCGACTCTGATGAGGTTCTGTATTATGCGGAAGGAAATTTCATGAGTCGCAAAGGAATAGAACGAGGATCATTCACTTTGCATCCTGGTGGGTTGCCTCATGGGCCACACCCGGGTACTGTAGAGAAAAGCATTGGCGCCAAAGAGACTCATGAACTTGCCGTAATGATAGATACATTCAAACCGTTATTTCTTACAGAAGACTCCCTGGAATTTTTTGACAAAAAATATCCGATGAGCTGGACGGATGAATCTACAGAACCATTTAACGAGATCAACACCCCTTAAACATTGAGCAAGTTTATAGTCCCTATACAAATTCGCTGGTCTGATATTGATCAGAACAGACACCTTCGGCATTCTGCTTATTACGATTATGGTGCAATGGTTCGAATGAGATTTCTCAATGAGGGTGGGCTGACCACAGAAAAGATGGAAGAACTTCAAGTAGGTCCGATCCTGTTTCGTGAGGAAGCACTTTTCAAAAGAGAAATAACATTGGAAGATAAAATAACCGTTGATGTTGAAATTTGGTCTGCACGCGAGGACTTTTCCCGATGGAGCCTCAGACATACTATGAAAAAAGAAGATGGAACTGTAGCCGCCATCATTAATATGGATGGCGCCTTTCTCGACTTGACCAAAAGAAAACTCATTCAGCCACCGGAATTTGTTAAGGATATATTCAGGTTGTTTAAGCAGAGTAGCGATTTTAAGCTTACTCCAGCACCCTAAGCCTATTTCTCCAATATCCAATCTTCAGCCGCAACAGGATAGTGCTTGTATTCCAACTCATGTACCTTGTTGGCTATCTCATCTATAGTATCTTTTGGATTGATTTCCGTTTTCGCCTGGAAAAGAATAGCACCTTCATCATAACGGTGATTTACAAGATGAATGGTAATCCCCGTCTCTGTTTCACCCGCGACTTTTACCGCTTCGTGCACTTTCGATCCATACATTCCCTTGCCTCCATAATTTGGCAACAAAGCCGGATGAATATTGATAATTTGTTCCGGGTATGCATTAATTAAGTTATCAGGAATAAGCCACAAAAATCCAGCAAGTACAATGTGCGTGATCTCTGCTTCACGAAGCCAGTTCAACACCTCCCCCTCTTTCAACTGTTGCTTATCGAATACTCTTGAAGGTACTCCAGCTTTCTTAGCTCTCTGCAGTACAAAAGCGTCAGCCTTATTGCTTAATAACAGTACAATATCGATTTGGGGATGATCTTTGAAGTGCTCAAAAAAACGCTCTGCGTTAGTCCCACTACCAGAAGCAAAAATGGCCACCTTATATTTCCTGTTCATCGATACAAAGAAAAGTCAATAGTCATCTTAAACCAAGGCCATACTTACAATACCCAATAACAGAATAAGCTTACAGAGTGAGCTTAGTTTTGTAAAATCACGAATTGTATCTGCACGCACCAATTTTACTACCATGTACCCTATTGGTAAAAAAAGAAAAATCAAAAAATAATATATTGGGAGACCGACATACAAGTTGTTTATTAAAAGAACGAGCAAAGAAAATAACCCCAGCAGCAGGTAGAGAAATAATTTTGTTTTTCTAAGTCCCCACACGATGGGAAGTGTTCTGCAGCCAAACGAATTATCTCCTTTCCAATCCTCCATATCCTTTATAATCTCTCTTACCAATGTCATTCCCATAGCAAAAAGCGCATAAATGAGAATAAAAGAGTTTAATGGTGTGTGCAACAAATTCACAATTAAGATCGATAGGGCTGTCAAGAGGCCAATTGCAAAATTGCCAACAAAAGGCAGCCGCTTCAAATTATTGGAATAAAGCCAAAGCAGGAACGCGGAAAAGAAATTCACCAAAGCAATTTGCCAGCTGAGCAGCAAACCCACTGCTACTCCCAAAAGAGATAATGCTGAATGAAAAAAAATGGCATAGCGTCTGGTAATGCCTTTGCCGATCACCACCCGTTCCGGTTTATTGATCAGGTCAATCTTTACATCATAATAGTCATTAATGATATAACCAGCTGCAGCAATCATCATCGTTGAAATGGATAATAACAACAGACGCCAATCTGTATACGTATGGGTACCTATGAGAAAAAAGGCAGTAAAATATTGAGCGAATCCAATAATAACGAGGTTCCAAAACCGGGTAAGCCGGAATAGTGCTCTAAAAAACTTAAAAAGCTGTATGGCCAATGACCTCATTCCGCGTAAAGGTAACAAGTGAAACTGTCATTTAATGACAAATCATGCCCATACAGCTCTTCATTAAAACCTTAAAGAAAGCATCGCAAGATAATTTCTACCTGCCTGAGGATAATAATAGTTTTGCCTTACTGTCTCACCACCTCCTACAAAGCCCCAGGTATATCCGTTAGATTCATAAACTTCATCAAAAATATTGCTAGCCAGCAAACTCAAGCTAAAACCCTTCAACCCTCTGATTGCAGGACTGTAGGTAAGCCTCAAGTCATTTACAAAATAGGCCTCGATTTTTCTGTTTTGATTCGAGGTGTTATCCAAATACTGTTCCCCCACATATTTCGATAGAAGAGAAGCTTCAAAATTTTGGAACGGGTTATAACTTAAAGTCGACCCGGCAATTACAGAAGGTGAAAATGATATATCAACATCCTTTAACTGATTTTGAATTTCATTGTACTCATCATAAGCCACTCCGTAGTCATAAATAACTTCAGTGAAGTTTTTGATTTTGTTTTCACTGAAAGTCACATTTCCTCCAAGCGTGACTTTCGAATTGACCCTTAAAGCGCCCTCCAATTCAATTCCCGTACGATAGCTATCATCCACATTGGTTCTAATAGAAGCTCCCACATCATTCAATTCACCTGTCAATACCAGCTGATCTTTATAACTCATCAAATAGTAATTCAAATTAAAACTGTACTTGCTCCGTTGCAATCTCCATCCCGCTTCAATGTTATTCAAAACCTCAGGCTTAGGATCAACCCCAGAAGCAGCATTTATAAAATCACTTCGTACGGGCTCTCGCTGCCCGATAGCATATGATGAATAGAGTTGACTTCCTCCACCCAGTTGATATGTCACTCCGATTTTTGGATTAAAAAAATTATAACTCTCTCCTACATTAAAAACTGTTAAGTCATCATCTACTCCCTCTGAATTATAATCAACGCTTCGGAATTGAAGATCTAAGTAACCTACAAGCTTGTTGGTGATCGTATAATTACTTTTCCAGAATACATTAAAGTCTTTCTTATCACCCTTATTATTGTAATATCTAAAATCTTTAGGAGCACTCAATGCCACTCCTGCCCATGTGATTTCTCCAAAATGATCACCTTCATATTTGTTCCAAGCGCCACCTAACACACTACTGTATCTGTCTTTTTCATAATTAATGGAATAGGTTACCCCGTAAAAGTCATTGTCCAACCATCGCTTTCTCACCAAATCGGTATCTGTAACTGTTTCCGCTCCAATTACAACATCTGATAGTCCGTAGTCTGCCAATGTCTGATCATATTTGAACTCTTCATAGTATCCTTTCCCTGGCGTATAGTGTAAAGACATATTGGCAGTTAAAGAAGAAGATGCCTTGTGAGAAAAATGAAGCTGAAAGTTATCCTGGGTATAGTTATCAACCTGATTTTTGTAGTCATAAGTATTAAATGTCCTGCTATTGGCATTAAGTAGGTTATCCGTTTGTTGGGTATTCCATCCTTCATTGGCTGCTGTAGACATCATCCCTGCCACATCATTGTTGAGCCGCGACTCAGGTACTCCATACCAGCTCTGATACGTCACTTCATGACCTCCAAATGCAATTGCTTTTATAATGGTATTCTCTCCATAGTAGCCACCAGACGCGTAATACGATTTTAAATTGGAAGCTGCTCGATCAATAAATCCGTCAGAGTTGATAAAGGATGCTCTGGCATCAAAACTGAAACGATCATTGATCATGCCCGTACCAAATCCAAAAGTATGGCGGTATGTATTAAAAGAGCCCACAGAGTTAATGACATCTGCGTAAGCATCTTGATCTTTTGTGTTTGTATGAAGATTAATAGAAGCCCCAAAGGCTCCAGGGCCATTCGTAGACGTACCTACACCGCGCTGTATCTGAACGCTTTGTGTAGATGTAGCGATGTCGGGAATATTTACCCAGAATACACCCTGTGACTCACTGTCATTATAAGGTATACCGTTAATAGTAACATTGATACGCGTGGCATCACTTCCCCTTATTCGCAGCCCTGTATAACCTATGCCGGCACCAGCATCCGAAGTAGTGACAAGAGAGGGCGTATAGTTGAGAACAAATGGAAGGTCTTGCCCGAAGTTTTGTTTTTTTAACTCCTTCTTATTGATGTTGGTGAAAGTTGTAGGGCTTTTTTCAGCAGCCCGTGTGGCAAAAACCGTGACTTCATCTGTTAGTCGCGAGTCCTCCTCTAATGTAATACGCAACGTTTTGCTTTCAACCACATTTAAACGCTCTTGTTTTTCCTTAAAGCCCAAAAACCGTATGAGTAGTAGGTACTCACCAGCGTTCACATTGGTCAATCGAAACTCACCTTGGTCGTTGGTAATTGCGAAATAATTGCCATGATCTGTTTGAACAGTAGCTCCACCAAGAGGCCCTGAAGCATCATTCACAGTACCAGAAATTGAAAATTGTGCCCATCCGCTTAGGTAGGCAGCACAGCACATAGCTGTAAAAATAATTTTTAACATTGTTTTAAATTGGTTTAAACCCGTGACGCACAGGGGAATGCACTCACTTACGTTTTAACCTTGCCTCCCTTCGGCCGCATTATCGGCATCAGGTTCATTGGGTATAATCTCAGCCCGTGTTTTTGGCACCCCTAATTTTGATATCACAAATCTAAATACATCTATTGGCAATCACAATTTTCATTCTGTATTGCCATTTCTACTTCAAGTACTCTATTTTTGAATCATGTTCAAGACAACAGTAAATCAATCGAGTTATGAAGTCATCCCCTCTGAAGAAGGATGGCAAGTTGACGGGAAGGCTGTCCAGTGGGACTTAGTAAAAGTTACTGACACTTACTTTCATATCATCCACGACCAAAAAAGTTACAAAGCGGAAGTAGTCAAAGCTGACTATGCCACAAAAACATTCATTATAAAAATCAATGGGCAAAAATACCCTGTGAGTGTAAAGGATAAATTCGAACTGCTTCTTGAAAAGATGGGAATGAACATAGGTGCGACCAACAAAGTCAATTCCATTAAAGCACCCATGCCCGGTTTAATTATCGCTTTGAAAGTGAAAGCTGGCGATGAAGTAAAGGCTGGTGATCAACTGCTTATTCTTGAGGCTATGAAAATGGAAAATATTATAAAGTCACCTGGAGACGGAATTGTGAAAACGGTAAAGGTCGAAAAAGGAAATAGTGTGGAGAAGGGACAGGTATTGATTGAGTTTTAGTCATTCCTGCTGATTGATAAATACCCCGCAAATCCTCAAAACCTGATATATTTGCACCAACAGAATAAAGCCTGAACCCTATCCATGAAATACAAACGCATTCTTATCAAACTCAGTGGCGAATCTCTTCAAGGAAGTAATAAGGGCACCAATATTGACCCTAAAGTTTTGGAGCAGTATTCTGAAGAAATAAAAAAAATCAAGGAAGAGGGTGTGGAAATTGCAATCGTAATCGGAGGGGGCAATATTTTCAGAGGAGGTCAAGCGGATACGTTGGGTATTGATAGAGTACAGGGAGATTATATGGGCATGCTGGCAACCGTAGTCAACGGAATGGCGCTGCAAAGTGCTTTGGAAAGACATGGCATGTACACACGGCTGATGTCAGGAATAAAGATGGAGCAGGTCTGTGAACCCTTTATCCGAAGAAGGGCAATTAGACATCTTGAAAAAGGAAGAATTGTAATTTTTGGTGCTGGTATCGGAAACCCTTACTTCACAACAGACTCGACTGCCAGCCTAAGAGCAATTGAAGTACAAGCAGATGTGGTTCTTAAGGGAACCCGTGTAGACGGAGTTTATTCAAAAGATCCGGAAAAATTTGATGATGCTGTACGTTATGAAACTCTCTCTTTTCAGGAAGCGTATGAAAAGAGCCTGAACATCATGGATATGACTGCGTTTACACTTTGTATGGAAAACAATTTGCCTATCGTAGTTTTTGATATGAACAAAAAAGGCAACCTCCTCAAAGTTGTTCAGGGAGAGAAAACAGGAACGCTTATAAGTTGAAGTTGATAAAGCTGAGTTACATATCCTCAAAAAAATAATAAGGCTGTGGAAGAAATAGAACTATACCTTGAAGAAGCAAAAGAATTGATGGGAAAAGCTTTGACTCACTTAAGTCATGAGCTAACCAAAATCAGAGCAGGAAAAGCAAATCCAGCGATGTTGGATGGCCTCTTGGTTTCTTATTATGGCGCCATGAGTCCTCTAAGTCAGGTAGCGTCTGTTACTACTCCGGATGCAAGGTCAATTTTTATTAAACCATGGGAAAAAAATCTTATTCCTGAAATTGAAAAGGCCATCATGGTTGCCAACCTTGGGCTTAATCCTCAAAATGACGGACAGCAAATTATCATTAACGTACCCATGCTTACTGAAGAAAGAAGAAAGCAATTGGTGAAGCAGGTTGGAGGAGAATGCGAGCATGGTCGCATTGGTATACGTAATGTGCGCAAAGACACCAATGAAAGCCTTAAAAAGATTACTGGTGTTTCTGAAGATGACATCAAAAATGCTGAGGACAGGGTACAAGAGCTGACCAATGAGTACATCAATAAAATTGATAGCCTCATGAAAAAGAAAGAGATTGAAATCATGACTGTTTGATTCTTCTGGCTACCGAAGGGCAGCCTTTTAATTTGATATCAAAACTTTTTAGGTGCATCCCATTCTATTTGAAATCGGGTCAATCACTATTTACTCCTATGGCTTCTTTATTGCCTTAGGTGCTGTTCTTGGATTGGTATACATGGCCCGTCAGGGTAAAAAACGATTTGGAGTTACTTACGACCAATCCAATTCACTTTTCATTTATATCGTAGTTGCCGCCTATGTGGGGGGAAAAGTTTTCTTCTTTTTCGAAAACCCAATCTACTATCTACAGCATATTGGTCAACTTTTTAGTGGCAATGGGTTTGTATTTTTTGGATCCTTGCTCTTTGCCATTCCCACCATGTTATGGTTCTTCAAAAGAAACAAAATACCAACCCTTCCTATGCTGGATGTGATGGCCATCGTCACCTGCATCGTCCACGGATTTGGACGCATAGGTTGCTTCATGTCTGGTTGTTGCCACGGAAAGCCTACCGATAGTTTTTTTAGCGTCATCTTCACCAACCCGGTATGTCAGGCAGAGCCTTTGAATACCCCTCTCCATCCCACTCAACTTTATGAGTCGGCCTTTATTTTCTCTTTAATGGGGATTCTGCTATTAATAAAGGGTAGAAAAAAATTTGACGGTCAACTTTTTCTTATCTACCTCATTGTTTATTCCATCGGTAGAAGCTTACTCGAAATACTTCGTGGAGATGAGGAAAGAGGGTTCCTCATTGAGGGCATCCTCTCCCATTCTCAGTTTATTTCACTTGGTGTAATATCCATAGCAATTTACTTCTATGTTAAGTTGAGGAGAAAAGGTAAATTGCTTAACTCCTAATTCTCAATTCAATGGAACAAGAAAATTTTTTTCAAAAAGCTGGACGAGCCACCAAAAAGCTGGTTAAAAGAATATTACTTATTGCCCTTATTATCGGTTTAGCAGTTCTCAGTTTCGCTTATTGGGGAACTTACGAAAAGGGCGTGATGGCTGGAAAAGTGCTGCGGGTAACTGAGAAAGGAGTAATATTCAAAACCTATGAAGGGAAAATTAGCCTTGACTCCTTTGGTGCTCTAAAGGGGGTAAGTCCTGTGGCTGAAACTTTCGACTTTTCAATCGAGTCTGATCAGACAGAAGTACTTGAAAAACTATCCGATGTTGCACTTAGTGGCGAGCGTGTTAATCTTACTTTCGTGAAACGATACATGCGATTTCCTTGGAGAGGGGATACTAAGTATTTTGTAACCAAGGTAGAACGCACAGAAAAATCAGGGAATTGAAAAGTCAGATTGTTATTTATGGATCATACGGTTATACAGGTAGGTTAATTGTAGAAAAGTGCAAAGCGCAACATCTCAATATAATCCTTGCCGGCCGAAGCGAAGCCAAATTAAAAGCACAAAGTAGCGTTACCGGGTACCCTTATCAGGTAGTTGAGATTGATGAAAAAGAGAAACTAGTTAGTCTTCTGGAGCCAGCCGCATTAGTCATTCACTGTGGCGGCCCCTTTCTTTATACCGCCAAGCATATGATCGAAGCTTGTCTGAAAACAAGGACACATTACACTGACATCACTGGCGAAATTGGAGTTTTCGAACTTGTAGCCTCATATAATCAACAGGCAAAGGATGCAGGCATAATGCTGTTGCCTGGAACTGGGTTTGATGTTGTCCCATCAGATTGTCTCGCAGCACATCTGAAGAATAGGCTCACCGATGCTACACACCTTGAACTTGCTTTCGCTACCTCAGGAGGTGGAAGCTCAAGAGGAACTTCTAAAACAGCTGTACTTGGATTAGGAGAAGGTAGCCTCATTCGACACAAAGGAAAAATCACTAAAGTACCCCTACATAAGGGGATGAAGGAAATTGATTTCGGGAAGTTTAAAACCATTTCAGCAAGAATACCTTGGGGAGATGTATCAACCGCCTACTACAGCACCGGTATATCCAATATTGAAGTGTTCATGGGCATTAATAAAAAAGTGGCAAGAATGATTAAACTCTCCCAATACTTCAATTGGCTCTTGAAAAAGAGATGGTTAAAGAAATTTTTACTCAAAAAAATTGATCAAACCACAGGGCCAGATGAAGACAAAAGAGAAAATGCAAAGAGCTATCTGACTGGCTCGGCATGGAACAACAGCCGGAAGGTGCATACACAACTAGTAACACCAAATGGGTACACGCTTACAGCACTCTCCAGTGTTGCAATTGCAAACAAGATATTAGTTGGAGATTTCAAAACAGGATTCCAAACACCTTCACTTGCATATGGTGCTGATTTGATATTGGAATTTGAGGGAGTTGAGCGTACAGATCTTTAAGCTACTTTACGGTAACCACTACGTCTGCCTTCGGAATCAATTTTCCAAATGCCTTCAAGCTCAAACCACTATCAGAAGCTACTCTTTCAAACTCTTCAGATTTATCAGCATCAACTGCAATCAACAATCCACCACTCGTTTGAGGGTCTGCTAATATTATTCTTTGCTCATCCGAGATGGAGCTTATCTTATGGCCATAACTTTCCCAATTTCTCTGAGTTCCTCCAGGCATACTCTTCTGCTGGATATAAGCATCCAAAAAATTAAGAACAGGCACTTTATCAAACTCAATCACCGCAGAAAGATTACTACCATCACATACCTCAGTAAGGTGCCCCAACAACCCAAAGCCTGTCACATCGGTTAGTGCGTTTACATAGGGGAGTTTCCCCAGCTTAGCACCGAAGCTATTAAGCGTCAACATGCTGTCAACTGCAACCTTCAAATGTTCTTCCTTAACAATTCCTTTTTTCTGTGCAGTAGTCACAATACCAATCCCCAATGGCTTTGTCAAATAACGTAGCGACCCCACTTTCGCTTGATTATTTTGCTTCAAGTGTTCTTTCTTTACTTTTCCGGTTACCGCTAACCCAAATACGGGTTCAGGGCAATCTATACTGTGCCCTCCTGCTAATGGAATACCTGCTTGCTTGCAAACATTTCTACTTCCTTCAAGCACCTGCTTGGCTACCTCTGGTGCAATTTTATTTATAGGCCAACCCAATAT
>JBATLM010000220.1:0-7773 GCA_049289315.1 Cyclobacteriaceae bacterium | reverse complement strand
TCTTAATATGAAACTCCGTTTCGGGGAGGTGCTGGGCATTTACGCGCAGCACGACAAGGATAAAACCGAATAGGATAGTTACTCTCTGAATCATTCTTGTAAAGAAATAAAAGATATCCTGTAATCCTTTACCATTAAAATAAACTCTCTCTTAGTGCTAAGATTTGTAAAATGACTGCGCCCTTGATCATCTCAACGCATCAATATTATATTGATCGACTAGTCACAACATGGTTCCCATTTAAAGGTTAAACCAGTAGGTCCACTTGAGCACCAATGCCCTGTTTTTATTGGCAAAATTACTGGACAAGTAGTTCTCGGTGTATACCACAAAGAAATCTGATGCTGGTTTAAATCTCCATTGAAATCTTGTATTCAGGTTCACGTTTTCAGCAATGTCATTGTATTGGGCGAAGGCCGTCAAAAACAGCTTGTCCGTAAAAGTAACATCCAGTTTTGGACTGATCAGGAACAATTTCTCCTTACCATAATTACCAGGCAGGTCAATGTCGTTGTAGTCAAATTGCACCGAAAAGCTTCCATAAGGTTGAAAACGGTAGCTCAGCTGTCCGTTGATGTTGTTGTTGGTTCCATTATAAAAGGTTCCTACGCTTCCTCCAATTTTATAAGTAACGCTCGGCCGCTGATCGGAGGAGTAACTAACGACCGCACGATTCCAATTATATGACTCGCCTTCCAAAAAGCTTTCATACACATCCTTATCAACAGGATTGAAGTCGCGTACCAATTGCTGAAAATTATTTTCGCCACTTACCTCAACAATTGATGTGTTTAGAAAAATGATTTTATATCCTGCTTTTACATTCTTATCTCTGTTCCTCCATTCAGAGATATTGGTAAAATTAACTTCAGCGAAGGGACCCATATTGGATATTTTGTTGCTTTGAGGAAAGAACCTGCCCTCTACTCGGCCATAACCAGAATGGTACCCTGAGAACACCCCTAGCTTGGGCACAAACCCCACCTCTGCATTATAATTTTCTCCTGCCCCATTTTGCCCCAGCTGTACGCTGATGTTTCTCCCATAATATCCCAGAAAAGTGCCGAAAGAATAATTCTTATCTCTTGGGCCCGTGTCTAACGACCGATGGTAATACATATCCCCTCTTACCTTATTTTTCAGCGCCCTCAAATTAAAATCAACACCGAACACCCGATTGTATCGGTTCAATGTTTTTATAGTGTCAGCGCCAACTACATTTTCTCTCACCAGGCTTTGATGATAGAATGCAGAAGGATCATAATCAGAAATACCCAACGACTCCTTGTTCACCATCACAAACCCAATATTGGAAAGACCTAAGTTGCGCTGAACAACACCCACCGTATAATTTTGCTTGGGCAATCCTAATGAAGGTTGATCATCCGTTTGCATATTCATCAACCCAACTCTCCATTTTTGGCCCAGCTTACCACTTAGCCGGGCACCATATTGTATAGGCACCTTTTGGAGTAACCCAGAAGTATCGCGTATCAGTCCTATACGCCTCGAGAAGAACGGCCTGGTATCAGGGAAGCCGGGCTGTTCAAACAAATCATTATTCTCTAAAAAGAATTGCCTCCGCTCCGGGAAGCCGAATTCAAATTGCGTGAGGTTGATTACCTGCTGATCGACTTCTACCTGCGAGAAGTCAGGGTTTACGGTCAGGTCTAGATTAAGACTTGGGGTTACTGCAATTTTTGCATCGAAGCCCACACCGGGATCATACTCCGAAGATGTGCCAGCCTCATTGTCTTTCACTGCCGAACCCGTTAGATAGGGAATGACAGAAACATTCATTCCTGGCTTGGGAGGAGGATCATCCCAAATTATTTTCCCGGAAAAGGCAAATGAACCAGGAATGTATTGCAGTGGTGCAGCGATCCAACTGGACCACTCATTGCGCTTAGCATCATTACGAACTACATTAAAATTCCAAGTGTCATCATTGTAGCGAATGGATTTAAAAGGTATGGCTACCTCTACTACCCAGCGATCATCATATTGCGCTGCAGCGGTATACCACTTGTTGTCCCAAAAGGACGAAAAGTTTGAAGGCTCATTACCTCCTGAAGACATCAACCCTTCCCTTTGCACACCAAAAGGGTTTACATTAAAATAAAACCCATTGGTCTTATCATTATAAGTATCGATGTAAATACCCAGGTTATCATTATTGCCAAAATCAAAATCCCTCCTCAACGATTGGATGATGGTGGCTTTATCGGTCTCAAAACAAGTGAACCCGATGTATAGATTATTCTTGTCAAAAGTCATCCTGACTTCTGTTTGATTTTGTGGAGCTATGGAATCAACGGGGCTATTCATGAAGAAACCTGTTGCTACAGATCCAGTTTGCCAATCAACTTCATTCAATGCGCCATCCATCTGAATGATCGATGTGGCCTCCTTGATATGAAATTCCATTCCGGGTAGGTTCTGAGCCTCCATACCTACTGAAGCAAGGATGAAGTTGCAGATGAGGGCGATTCTCTGGATATTCATTCATGTAAAGAAATAAAAGATATCCAGTATTCCTTTACCACTAGAATAAACTCTCCCTTAGTGCTAAAATTTGTAAATTTGCCGCTTACTTCAATTAAGCATGTCCTTACAATCTCTTAAAGCCATATCCCCTATTGACGGCCGCTATGCGGGTACAACAGCCCCCTTAAGCGAGTATTTCTCTGAACAGGGTCTGATGAAGTACCGTGTGCGGGTAGAGATAGAGTACTTCATTGCACTGTGTGAAAACGATTTACCTGAATTATCCTCCTTCCCAAGAAATAAGATCGAGGCGATACGTGCCATTTATAAAAACTTCAATGACGAAAATGCACTGGAGATCAAACGAATAGAAAAAACTACCAACCACGATGTAAAGGCGCTGGAATATTTTATCAAGCAGGAATTTGATAAGCTGGGACTTGAGGCTCACAAGGAGTTTATTCATTTTGGCCTTACTTCGCAAGATGTTAACAACACGGCAACACCCTTATTGCTGAAAGAATTTTTAGAGAAAGAGTTCTTACCCCAACTCGTAAGCACTATTAAATTATTAGAAGGGCAAACCAACGCATGGAAGGATGTATCGATGCTGGCAAGAACACACGGACAACCAGCATCCCCTACTCGTTTGGGCAAAGAGGTTGATGTATTTGTTGTTCGTTTAAAAAATCAACTTGCTCAACTGCACAAGATTCCACACAGCGCCAAGTTTGGTGGCGCCACGGGAAACTTCAACGCCCATCATGTTGCTTACCCCGATATCAACTGGTTGGACTTCGGAAATAAATTTGTCGCTGACTACCTGGGATTGGAGAGAAGTCACCCTACTACACAAATAGAGCACTACGATAACATGGCTGCGTTGTTTGATAACCTCAAACGCATCAACACTATATTAATAGATTATGCCCGCGATGTTTGGCAGTACGTGGCCATGAATTATTTCAAACAAAAGATAAAAGAAGGTGAAGTAGGTTCTTCTGCTATGCCCCATAAAGTTAACCCCATTGACTTTGAAAATGCGGAGGGCAATCTTGGGATAGCCAACGCACTCTTTGAACACCTGTCAGCCAAGCTGCCGATATCAAGATTACAACGCGACCTTACCGACTCTACTGTATTGAGAAATATTGGTGTACCATTAGCCCATAGTTTTCTGGCTTTGCACTCTTTGGCTAGAGGTATCAACAAACTGGAATTGAACAAAGCTGCCATTGACCATGACCTGAATGAGAACTGGGCTGTTGTCGCAGAGGCGATACAAACCATTCTAAGAAAGGAAGGTTACCCCAATCCTTATGAGGCTTTGAAAGACCTCACCCGCAAGAACAGCAAGATCACCAAAGAAAGCATTCACACTTTCGTGGAATCGCTGGACGTAAAGGACGAAATCAAAGAACGATTAAAAAGCATCACTCCGTTTAACTACACGGGCTTATAATTGGAATGAAAAAGATAATCTCTTTTTTAATTCGGTTTGTTCCGCGTAAGTACTTGCAACTATTTAGTGGTGTTGGCCTCAAAGTGCTGGGCATTTTTTATTCTGGCAACAAGGTCAATTGCCCTATTTGCAATCACCACTATCGCTCCTTCTTGCCTTACGGCAGAATTAATCCCAGACCCAATGCGTTATGTCCGCACTGTCAGTCGCTGGAGAGACACCGACTGATCTGGTTGTACCTTAAAGAGCAAACCAATTTCTTTTCTGCTCCGCGCAACGTATTACACATTGCACCAGAAGCCTGCTTTATGAAACGCTTCGAAGCGCAGCACGGTGAGGGCTACATCACAGCAGATTTAGAATCGCCATTGGCTAAAGTGAAAATGGACATCCATGAGATGCCTTTTGACAACAATCACTTTGATGTAGTACTCTGCAACCATGTGCTGGAGCATGTTGCAGATGACATTAAAGCGATGAGCGAAATACACCGGGTATTAAAACCAGGTGGTTGGGCACTCATGCAGGTGCCTTTCTTTTCGCCCGTGCCCGAAAGCACTTACGAAGACAACACTATTACCGATCCCAAAGAAAGAGAGCGACTGTTTGGGCAAGACGACCATGTGCGAATGTTTGGCAAGGATTATCCTGAGCGCATTAACAAATCTGGATTAAAGGCGGAAGCGAATACTTTTGCAGCCGGACTGCCTGCGGAGCAAACTCATCGATACGGTATAGAGGGGAAAGAGGTGCTGTATTTAGGTAGTAAATAGTATTGAGTCCGTGGTCCTTAGTAGTGAGACTTGGGTAATTGTTAATTATTAATAAAGTGAAAGCACGCGTTACAAACGCGCTATTATAGTATTATACCATTCAATCCTGCCTTGGGTGCTTCGTTATTGTTTGTTATCTTCAAAGTCAACCCCATTAATATGAGTAAATTTTCTGCTCTGCTAGCTTTAGTAATACTTGTGACTTCCTGCCAGATCGATCAACAAGAAACGGAATCGGGCTGTGATTTTCAGTCCATCCTTTCCCCTGATAAAAATATTGACTGTGGCTATCTTACCGTCCCAGAGAATCATGATGATCCCGACAGTAAGAAAATTAAAATAGCCTATGTCATACTCCATGCTGAAGACGCAGACAGCAAGGAATATCCTGTAATCTATTTAAGTGGTGGCCCCGGAAGTAGCGCCATTGATTCAGCAAGAATCAATCGATGGTACAGCCATCCTTTTAGGGCACAACGTGATATTATATTGCTTGACCAAAGAGGAATTGGGTACTCATCACCTCTACCTAATCTATACATGGAGCTGAATGATATTATGGCCAAAGATCTGACGGCAGAAGAAGAACAATTATCCATTGAAAAATTAATGGTTGATTATGCCCAAAAGTGCAAGGAGCAGCAAATTGATTTGGCTAATTACAATACGTTTCAAAACGCAATGGATGTTGGCGCTTTAATGGATCGTCTTGCTTATGAAAAATACAATTTATACGGAGTCTCTTATGGTACTCGCTTGGCCAGAGTGACCCAAGACATGTTTCCCGAAAGGTTAAATTCCGTAACCCTCAACTCTCCCAACCCCATCAAAGGAGATATGCTGGTGGATCGGCTTAACAGCTATTCTCTAGCGTTGTCCAGGGTGATTGACTACTGCAAAACTAATCCAATTTGTCATGCAGCTAACCCCACATTAGAAGCCGACTACTTCGAAGCCATCAATGCCATGGAGGAGAAAGCATTGGTAATCGACAACAACGAAGATTCTGTTTTTCTAAATGCGCAAGATGGAATATATTTTATTCGAAGGCTCCTGTACGGAACAAACTCCCGCACGGAAGTTCCTGCTCTGATCAAAGAATACCTTAACGGAGGCGGCCCGATAATTACGGGGCTTGTTCGTAAAGACTATGGACCCGATTACAATTATGCAATGTGGTTTGCTGTAGAGCGCCACGAGATGTACAACCCCGCAAATACAGCAGAGATAGTGAATCAGGTGTATGCCTCTCTTCCACTGCTACCTGTCCAACTCGGTTTGTTCCATGCCGTTTACCTTTCGTTGGGAAAAATTCACGAATCAGGAGTTGCGGAAGAAAAAAAGAAGTTCCTGCCCTCCTCTGTTCCTACATTGATTACGGTGAATCAGTTTGATCCTGTTACTCCTCCTGAAAATGGGCTTATCATGATGGAAACCCTATCGAAAGGTCAGCTCTTTATTTTAGATGAAGGTGGTCATGGAGGTGGAGATGTCGCTTGTAGGAATAAGGTAATGAATGATTTTATGAGTGATCCTGATGGTCCGTTGGATGCCTCGTGCTTGAATGTGTATAAGGAAGTAGGGCATTCAATGTGATGGTGGCTGTTGCCATGTAATAGGCACCCGTTATAAACGCGTACTAGTTTTGATTTTTATTGGGGATTGCCACGTCCTCCCTATGGTCGTCCTTGCAATGACGGTAAGACGCAACTTGCGCTCGTGTTGTGCCGTTAGCATTTGAGTCATAACAATTAATCAACCGGTATGGGGTATTATCAATGTGCTGGTACATCCATGATTTTGTGCTTGTCCAGGTGCCAGTGAAGGTGATGATATATACTGAGACGAAAGATATGGCGGTTCTCATATTTGTAAGGTGCACCATCATGGCGATAGGTATACATATAACCAGCCTGCACTTGCCAGACTTCATTTAAATTATAACCGAGGCCAGCGAACACACGATTATCTTCAAAATGATTGTACACCACCGACTTACCGGCTTGAAAAAATATTTCCTCGTAGAAAGATAGGAACAAAGTGTGGGGTTCAAAGGCTGGTTTATTCAAAGGCACATAAGTAGTAAGCTTATAGCGGAACCTGTGTGTCAATTCATAGGGGGATCCCATTTCATTTGCTCGCGCCCATCGTTGTTCAATTCGAAATTGATGGAAAACCATAATGTGGTCAAAAGGAGTAGCCAGGACTGCCTGCTGCCACAACCGGAATTGAGGTACTACCTTATCCACGTTTGGATCGCTGGTGTCTTTGGCCCAATAATAGGGATTAGCAAACCCAGCCGTTACATCCAAATACTGTTTGACTTTGTAACTAACACCAAACCTCAAATAAACCTGTGCCATGTCGTCAAAGCCATGCTTACGTCTCATATGGTATTCTCCATAATAAGCCCAACGATCGTTAAAATGGTATTTAGAATAGAACCCAAGCCACACTCCATTTGAGCTCCTGGTTTCTTTTTGAGTGGGCAGGGATGTTTGTGCAAACGTGCCCTGATAACCGACAAGCAGAAAAAACACAATCGCCATTCTCATAACATCAATTTTTGCACTCGCTTTAGGTGGGAACACCTCCGAAAGTTAGCTGATAATTTTGGAACTTGAATCAATACAAGAAAAGTACAAGCGAGAGGTTTACGCCAGTTTGGGGCTTGATGGGTAGCCGGCTCAGTTGTGACTTGCGAGTTCTTTGCCCTCAAGCCCTGCCTTCATTTCATTGCGGCAGGCAGGCTTGCCCTTTTTGCATTACCAAAAAAGGATCCGCCAGTAGTTGGACAAGTACAAAAACGCTAGGCTAAATAATCCGTCAGTGGGCGGACGCGTGCTCCCTTCTCCCTCATGCCATAGCACCCTCGCTATTTTGCAGGGCAGCCCACTATCTCATCCTATTTAAACGCTGTAAGTTCCTTCTCAACAGCATTCACCACCTCCTGAACAATATCCAACCCCTGTCCTTGCGGATGGGTAGTCCAATGGCTTGCCGACATTACTACTACCAACTCCAACTTGGGAATTACCACTATGTACTGC
>JBATLM010000219.1:0-1591 GCA_049289315.1 Cyclobacteriaceae bacterium | reverse complement strand
CTATAGAGGACTTACCACACACGCCACAACTGGAGGAGGTATAAAAATTACGCTGTAGTTTTTCTAAGTCCAGATCGACTTCAGGTTTCAGCTCCACCCTTACTACATTTTCCCGTTCCTCCTGCCTCCCTACATCTTCACAATATTTTATGCTTTCTACTTGATCAAATGTGTCGATGATCCCTTCTGTAAAAAGAAACCCAATGGCCAATTCATAATCATGGCCTGGGGTGCGCATGGTGACGGCCAAACTTTTTTGTTGTCTACTCCCCATCCCCCCATAACCCAATCTGATTTCCAGCGGCTCTTCAACAGCCATCAAGTCTGGTGTTACCTTACTTCCCTCAGCGTTTACTTTCGTTATCTCAACCGGTTTTACAGACAAGCTCATAGTGGTACATCAGGAGAGTCCTGAAATTTTGCCATCATTATCAATATCCATACCCATTGCTGCTGGTACATTGGGGAGCCCTGGCATCCTCAGCATGTCTCCCGTAATTGGGATAACAAACCCTGCACCCGCTGCCACCTCAATCTCACGTACAGTAATGATGAAATCTTTTGGTCTTCCGCGTCTCTTTGCATCATCAGAAAACGAATTTTGGGTTTTGGCGATACAAACAGGTTTGTCACTCAGACCCAACCGTTCAATTTTCTTCAGGTTTTGTTTGGCCTTAGGCAAAAACTCAACGCCTTTCGCACCATAAATCTTAATTGCCACAGCTTCAATTTTCTCCTGAATACTGTCTTTCCATTGATACACCGGCCAGCACTTCCCATCAAAGGCCTCCGCGGCATGGGTCACCTTTTCCGCCAAATCTTTCATGCCTTCTCCACCTTTCTCCCATCCTTCGGCTAGGGCAATTTGCACACCCAAAGCTTTACACTTCTCCATTACCCATTTGATCTCCTCATCCGAGTCTGTGATAAATTTATTCAAAGATATTACTGCTGGCAATCCAAAAATCTTTGTGTTTTCAATGTGCTTTTCTAGGTTAGCGAAACCTTCCTTTACCGCTTCTAGATTGGATTCAGTTAATTTTTCGCGTTCTACGCCACCATGGTATTTCAGAGCTCTAATAGTGGCAACCAATACTACAGCGTGAGGCGAAAATCCGCCATAACCCGAAACAATGTCTATGAACTTTTCTGCGCCTAAATCAGAACCAAAGCCAGCTTCAGTAACAACATAATCAGAAAGGCTCATTCCCATTCTGGTGGCAATAATGGAATTAGCACCCTGTGCAATGTTGGCAAAAGGTCCTCCATGAATAATAGCCGGATTACCTTCCAGTGTTTGAACCAGATTCGGCTTTATTGCTTCCTTCAAAAGTAAAGCGACAGCACCCTGCGCGTTGAGGTCTTTCGCAAATACTGATTCCTTTTTATAGGTGTCTCCAATATAGATGTTTCCAATTTTTTCCTTTAAGTCACTCAAGTTTTTAGCCAGACAAAGGATTGCCATGATTTCAGAAGCAGCAGTAATATTAAATCCAGTTTCTCGGATCATTCCCCCACTTTTTCCTCCCAATCCGGATACAATATTTCTTAGGGCCCTGTCATTCATATCCATCACCCTTTTCCACTCCAC
>JBATLM010000218.1:0-22301 GCA_049289315.1 Cyclobacteriaceae bacterium | reverse complement strand
AAAATACAGCGACCACGTGACACGAGGTTCCTGCCAGCACAAACAGGTGCCAAATAAAATGGCTGTACCGGATGCGATGATCATACGCAAAGAAGAAAACACCTGCGGAATACATTACACCTCCGGCAATTAACCAAAACAATCCCCAGAAAGATAGACCGTAAAAAACTGATAGAGCTTTATTCTTAGGGAACTATGACTTTGTGTCAAGTTCAGCTAAAGATTGGGCTAAAAAAGATTCCCCGAACAAATCGGGGAATCTAAACTAAACCAAACTACTACTATTACTTACTGTTGTCTCGGGCCACTTCTTTGTGGACGTGGAGCATTTTTCATTTCACTTTCAGTAAGAAAGCCATCACCATTGGCATCGATAGTTGAGAATTCAATTACCAAAGGCCCTTTCACTTCACTTTTCGCCAGCTTACCATCATTATTGGCATCCATCTCTGTCAACATTTGTGAAAAGTTGGGAGGCCCTCCTTGTCGTTGTCCAGTTTGCTGACCTGTTGGGCGTTGATTACTACTTGCTTGATTGTCTTGCGAAGCGCATGATACGATCATGAAAGTAAATGCACCAAGTGCTATTGTAATTATTGTCTTTTTCATACTTATATTCATTTATTATTTAGATGTAAGTCTTCTGATAATCCCTCTAAAAATTAATTGTATTATAAATTAGTCAAGCTCTTGAACTAATGTTCTTTTCTTTAACCTGGTATTGTAAAAAAGAAACCCAATCAGGCCGGTGAGGATAATAATAAAGGCCGTCAATGTTCGGTTACCCTTCCATGGTATCTTGGCCAATAGCACTTGATTTTCTGTCAGTGAAACATGAAGTTGGTAATCATTTGCGTTGCTTAGTACAAAATGGCTTTTTTCAAAACCATCTATGATGATGCCGAAAATAACCTGGCTATCACGGATGTTTTTAAATGCTTCATTGTTAACAAATACGGTTTCAATTACTTCTGGAACTTCTGATAACTCAAAAGCAACAGTTGTTGCATGTCCTAGCTGTACCCATCCGTTTCCCAGCGTTACTTCTTCTCCATTTACCTGAATGACCATTTGTGCTCTGAGATATTGTAAGAGCAATTGATTGAACTCTTCCGGAGAAGCGTAGGAATCTTCTCCATATGCATTTCTTACTTCATACTGAAAAGCTGTCATAGAAGCGTTCATTTGCAGCACCCACTGGCTGGGTTGTTGCTCAACGAGCGTGAGGGAAGAAATGTCTGGTTGATGTGCACTAGCGTATATGGCCGATAGCCAAGCGATACTTACGAATATTATCTTTATCATCTTTTTCATGAGACTATATTAATTAGTGTATGCCCCAGCCAGGCAGTTGATGAAGTTGTTAGAGCCGGGTGCATCTACATGATAGTGATATCCCCTCGTGTCATCGAAGTGCCCACGGCAAGCATCCAGATCGCTGGGTTCTGAATTATCTTCATTGAGCTGCTCATAAATGCCATGTCCATCCATGGCATAGCCGATCATAGCGGCATGCCCATCGGCTTGCGTCACTTTAGTTGATACACCGGTTGCCGCATGGTAGTGATAGCCCTGATGCACATTGATATGACCACCCGCGTCATCGAAAGGGGCAAGGGTATAGGCACCTAAAATATTATCAACTGGAGCAGATGCAGAATACTCCACACCATTGAAGGCGATTCCTCTAACTGATGGCCCGAAAGATCCAGGGCCCATTCCTGCAAAGTTGGTAGAAGATGTTAGTTTGACAGGCGTTGTAGGGATCAACCAGGTTCGCTGGAGACCAGTGATATAGTCTGGAATGCACTCTACACAATAGTTCTTATAAGCTGCTCCCACATTCGGGTTGGCTGCATTGATACAATCTTGTTCGGTTGCTGTCTTATAGATGTTGCCATTGGCATCATACATCTTCCAGGTATTATCATTGTAAAAGGTGGCCATATTCTCAACAAAGGCACCGTCTACATCGTACACTTCTCCGTTTTCCAGCCATATGCCACCAGCCTCTTCACCATCTGAAATGTTATCAGGGCACCACGGCCCCATATCATGATCGGTAGGGGTAGCGGCAACTATTTGATAGCATGTGGTTGTAGTTCCATTAGAAAGTGTACAGGGTACGGTTGTTACTGTTGTTCCGTCCAGGAAAAGATTAGGGTCAACATCTACGACAGTGCCTACTTCGGTATCGAGCGCAATGTCTTCTTTACAGCTATTAGCTGATCCTAGAACGATTATGATCAACAGCGTGGTAATTAATTTCAATTTCTGCATGTCTGTATGTTTTAGATATAGACGTGCATTGTTTCAAAATCCCTCGCGGTAGCTATTTTTTTTATAAAGAGTTTTCTAATGTTTTAATATCAGCAATCAATTGATTTATTGCTGTTGCATTCAAGCCGTTGTAAATACCTCTTATATGTCTATTGGCATCAACTAAAATGAAATTTTCAGTATGTAAAAAATCGCCAGGACCCTTAGCCATGCCCAAGTCCTCTTCAGCGAAATACTCATTTCTACCCAGTGAATAGATCTCCTCTCGGTCTCCAGTAAGTAAATGCCATTTTCCGTCAACTATTTTTTTGCTTACTGCATAGTCCTTCAATACAGACACACTATCATAATTAGGAGTAACTGAGTGTGAAAGTATCATGATATGATCATTGTTTAAAAATGCCTCTTGTACCAATGTCATATTATCGGTCATCTTTGGACAAATTCCAGGACAGGATGTGAAGAAAAAATCAACTACAGTAATTTTTCCATCCAACGATTTTTCTGTGATGCTATCCCCGAGTTGATTGGTCAAAGAGAACTCAGGAATTTGATGAAACCCTTTCGGTAGCAATCCTTCACTATCATACCATTTTGGGGTGAAGGTGGCCTCATCATAATAGGGAAGCACATCTACTCTGCTGCTTTCTTGTTTGCCAGAATTACGGCAAGCTGCCAGCAGCACCACTGTCATCAATATTACTAACTGTCTCATTTGTTATTCTTTCTTCTGTTAATGAATAGCATAAGTTCGATCGTTTCATACCAAAAATTCGGTCGTTTTTTACTTCATAGTTGGCATAAATCTTCCCATTCTCTAGCCACGCTTGTTGAAGTCCTTCAGGTTTTCCATCTTTCACTGTAGTCAGTCTGGCCAATTGGCCATTGATATACCACGTTTTTTGAATGCCGATCACTTCTCCTTCTTCAAAGAAGGCTTCACTGCTTAGTTTACCATTGGGCCACCATGTCTTTTTGTATCCATCAATCTTGTTAGCGGAGTAATACATTTCACTACCCAATACTCCATTATCAAACCACTTTTGAGCAAGGCCTTCTTTCTTACCATTGTAAAACCCAAGCTTTTCTGCCATTTCACCATTGTTATAATAGACAATGCCAAAGCCATTAAATGGTTCATTGTTGTAATACCATTTACCTTCATTTGCGTTTAGCTCTAAGTCACTCTTAGAAGCATAAGTTTCAGTTATGTTGTGCTGATCAATGCCTTCACTGCAGCTAGCAGCAAAGGACATTAGCCCAACCAACCAAACTTTAATTAATCCTGCTCGGAGTACCCTGGTACTTTCCTGCAAAGAGCAGATAGTATTGATTGAGGTATAGTTCATTTTCAATGTGGTAATGATATTCTTCTTCGTTTGTGTGTTGTGTTATACTTGTGTGGCCACTTGATGCATCAAGATCAACAGGACGATCTCCTGTAGAGAAACACTTTCTTCCATAAAGAAAAAAACCATCGGCCATAATACCCACCAATTTTTCATCGTCATTCGTCCATGCCTTTGGTTCCAAATGATAATGGTATTGGCCTGGGCCAATGTGTGCCCCGGTAAAGTCCAATGACACTGCAGCTTGATCTAATGCACCATTGCCTTCCTGGTCATTGTAGATATAAGCACCACTAATAGCAATGCCAATAGCGCCCAGGCTCGTTGATGTGGTTGCACTTGCTTTTTGTGGCGCTGTAGATACGGTCAGTGAGGCTGCACCATTAAAATTTGGAATGATAGAAGGAGTCAGTTGCACGCCAGGCTCTTCCTGGTATAATTCATGACCAACACCCCAATAAACGCTTTTATGATTCGGAAGTCCATTGGTTTCGATAACCACATTGGAGCCATCCAAATAGATGTCGGTATTATCAGTATCAAATTCTGCGAAAGCAGCGTGTAGCTCTGTTACCAAATCATCACCAAGAGTCGCATCTTCGTTTTCAGTGCACCCGCTTACAGATGCTAGCATGGCCAAGATCGCAATTGGTATAATTGCTAAATTCAATTTCTGCATGTTTCTATTATTTGTTTGAGTGGATAGACGTACACTACTGGTCAATCCCTCGTGGGGAGCTATTTATTCTTTACAGGCAGACATCTTCCACAACTTCGGAGGGGATAAATAGTGGGGGCTTCCCGTTAATTTGGGTTGCCTTTCATGGGTGGTCTTTGTGGCGCATTCGTTAGGATAGGAACAATTTGGGATATCACCTTGTCGAATTTGGTAAGTTGCTCCGTTGTACATAAAGCTTTGAGCTCATCAAAATGGGTATATGTAATCATGATCTTTTCGCGGTTGAGAGCCAGGATTTCATCCAGTATCCTTTCTTTATCATCTTTCGTGTTTTCCAATGTAAGCTGATTAAAAAATGACCTTACGAGTGTTCTTTCTCTTTTTTCAATGTCGCTCACTTTCTCTCTATGGGTCATAGCCATTTCATCGTAGGTTACCTTTTGCTCCGCTGTAAATTCAAGTTCCCTGCTGATTTCGTCTTTTATTCCCTGTGCCAGAGGGGGGTGCTTTGGTCCTAGCGCCAGGAATATTACCAGTGCAATGTTGATTACCAACAGGGCAAAAAAACCGACTCTATATATATTGTTATTCATTTTCGTACAGGTTAAAATCAGTCATGAGTTGAGCATAGCTCGATACCTCTACCGAGGCCATACTTTCAGATCCCAAGTAGTTTGAAACGGCCCAAATGTTGGACGCAATCACCAGTGCAATCACAGCCGCTATTTTCATCCAGCCATAGCCAGACTGTTCATTGATTATTGGCTCTTGTTTACGCTGATCAGCCAGCTTTTGCTGAATTTTCGCAAACCCAGAATGAGGCACCTTTGCTTTTTGGATGCCCTCCAGGCTATTCAAAATCTCAGTTACACGCTTTTCCTGTTTCATATTCATTTAGACGTACTATTTTATCCTTTCCTTCGTTCTGGGAAATACTTTTCCAATTCCTGTTTCAAATTTGATTTAGCGCGCTGTAGGAGGGACTCTACCGCTTTACGACTTTGATTCATGATTTCGGCTACTTCCTTTTGCGGAAGCCCTTCAATTTGTGTGAGGATGAAAGCCGTTCTCTGGTTCTCAGTAAGTGTATCAATAGCCTGAAAAAGTAGCTTGGCGTCCTCCTTATTTTCCAATTTTACGCCAGGATGCACAAAATCTGCAGCATCATATTTTACCTCAGCTGAGTCCTTCACGTACAGCGAAGTAAAGATGCCAAATCGCTTTTGACTATTCTTTTTTCTAAGAAAGTCCAGCGACTTATTCACGGCAATGCGATAAATCCATGTGCTTACCGATGCGTTAAACTGAAAACTTGAAGCCGTGTTGTAAATAGTCACGAATACATCTTGCAAAAGCTCTTCAGCATCCTCGGCATTCTTGGTGTAGCTGATCAGTGTATTGTACACCTTACCAGCGTATTGATTGTAAAGCTGCTCCAGTGCTGCTTCGCTACCTTGCGCTATTGCCTGTAAACAGCCTTTTTCGTCAATCATCCAATTGTATCTTATTCAAAGCTGCAAGTATGAAGCGTGTTATCCAAATGCTAAACACTTAGGCTGGCCGGAGTAAGATGAATTACCTCCTATGGCTTAAGTCTGTACCTAAGCTCCAAATTAGCGCAAGGTTATAACCTGCTTTTGTACTTCAAACCTCATGGTGAATGCTGCCAACTCAGAGTCACCTGAAAGGAGTTCTGAGCTTTAAGTAACCAACGTTTCAATTATTATAAGACATAAAATACAGCGACCACATGACACGAGGTTCCTGCAAGCACAAACAAGTGCCAAATAAAATGGCTGTACCGGATGCGATGGTCATACGCAAAGAAGAGAATACCCGCTGAATACATTACACCTCCGGCAATCAACCAAAATAAACCCCAGAAAGATAGACTGGCATATAAAGGTTTCGCAGCCAATATAGCGAGCCATCCCATTCCCAGATAAAGTGCAATGGATAGCTTGTTGGTTTTTACGTTTTGAACAGATTTCAATACCACTCCACCCGCTGCCAGTGCCCAGACAATTCCAAATAATGTCCAACCCCAGGCACCATAGAGCACGGTAAGTGTAAAAGGGGTATAAGTACCCGCTATCAAAAGAAAGATAGCCCCGTGATCAAAAATTCGAAAGATGCGTTTAGTCCGGCTTTCAGGAAAAGCATGATATAAGGTGGATGCCATATACAAGATCATCATCGTGGCGCCAAAAACACTAACACCCACCACCGCTGAAGCACCAGAAGGAATCGCCTTAATAATAAGAAGGGGTGTTACGGCCACGGCTGCAAGAAAACCAACACCATGACTGATGCTGTTGGCAATTTCTTCACCAAGAAATTGCGGCCGGTCTGCATGCTGCGATTTACCCATAAGCCTAAGGTAGGGTAAAATGAAAACATTTTGAACAGGCATGGATCCTACGGCTGCGAAATGGCATGAGTGAGACGTGTGCCTGGGCCGCAGAGTCCCGAGGCGGAGATTCTGCGGAGAGGGAGGCTTAAAATTTAGCATAAAAACACCAACTGGCGCGAGTCTTCCGGCTGTGAAAAGGCATGTGTGAGACTCGTGCTAAGTAGTTCATCTTAACAATATTTCAATTTGAATGCTGATAACAGTAGCTTCCACCTTTCACCATTCTTTTACACCTTGCGCCAGCTTGAGTAATTCCTTTACATTGGGTTGATGTCACATTGTTAATCGGTTGTGATGGCTTCGCAACATCTCCCGGAGCAGTTTGGATTGATTCTGTGGTACTTGGCTTACATACTGCGCAAGGCCCAAGACCTAATTCTCTAGCCTCACTTAATGAGATAGGTGTACTAGCAGAATAATGAGATGAAGTGTGGTATTTTTTTCCAGTTTTGGTCTTATATACTGTTTGAGCATTTGCTGAAAACAATAATCCAGAGAAAATGAGCGTAAATAATATTGCTTTCATCTCAGACTAACTAATTATTTAGACCAATAGATTAGTAGTAATAAACTTATAAAATATATATGACTTTCCCTAAATTACATAATGAAGGCAACTGACACCGGTCTTCAGTCGAGAAAGGGATTCTTCAGTCGCTCAGCCCCCTCTAGCTTAAGTCTGTGACTTAAGCTCCGAATGAGCGCAAGTTTATAACTTGCTATTGTACTTCAAACCCGGTGGTGAATATGGGTAGATCTATTTTGTCTTTCATAGCCAAAGGATCGCCACAGTCAGCCGCCCCTAACCCTCCCTGCCTTCGCGATGACGGAGTGGGTAGTGTGTATTTCATAGCTTGGACCTGCTAATCTTAAAACCACACCAATTGACCTGCTCTCAATAGGATGAGATAGTGCGCTGGCCTGGCAAAAAGGCGGGGGTGCGAAGGCAGGAGGGGTGAAGCATCTTTTTGTCTAGCGTTTTTGCATACTTTTTTGGCAATGCAAAAAGTATGAGCCCGCCCGGCTTGAGGGCAATACATTACTAGTGAACCTATTTTGCTTTTCTTAGCTATGGGATTCTTTCTACCTGCCATGCCTTCAACAGGTAAAACGGTAGGCAGGCAGTCGCTCAGCCCACTCCCGATAGCTATCGGGACTTCTAAGGCTCCTTCTGAATGACGGGATAAGTTTATTGTCCATTCCATAGCTTGGATCCCTATTGACACAGTTGCTTGGACACTACCAGACCCAGACTCCTTGGACACTACCTTCCAACATCTAGCATCTAGTATCCATCACACTGCCACCTCGCACCACCACGTTAGCCTCCTCATGCCGCACGGTAGCTACCTCGTACCATCGCGTCAGCTACCTCATGCCGCACGGCAGCTACTACGCACCATCACGTTAGCTACCTCATGCCGCATGGCAGCTACTACGCACAATCACGTTAGCTACCTCGTGCTGCACGACCGCCACCACGTACCATCACGTTAGCTACCTCGTGCCGCACGACAGCTACCACGCACCATCACGTTGGCTACCTCATGCCGCACAGCAGCTACCTCGCACCATTACAGTAGCCACCTCGTATCGGTTTTTTTAAACCTGGGAACCCCACATAACAGAAGCCCTTAGCTAGCGCGGAAGTTACTTCCGTGCTCAAGCAGGAGAGGCAGTGCGCTCCTGCCTGGAGCTCCCCGGCACTCTGCCAAAAGGGAGGGTTGGGAGTTCCCGATTCACCCCGAACCACAGAAGATTTGGGGGCTAAGAAAAAAGTTAAAATATTTTAAAAGTTTTTTCTTATTTGTGAAACTATTCTATTAGGCTTTTACGTATAAAGAGTATGTATAACAATTTTAACATTTTATGTTATGTCACATGTTAAAAACGCAGCAAGCTACTCTAGGCTAGTAGACATCTGCACCGGGTACGGAGGTAAGTATAACCCTGGGCGTCCAACCCTCCAGCTTAACGCAATGAGAGCTTTGCTCAAAGAAGCACAAAGTTCATTGCAAGATGTTTCACTTAAACAAGATGCGTACTACCGCATACTGAATGCAAAGAGTTCGGCTTTTGACGGACTGGACATTCTGGCGAACCGCGTGATTGGAACAATGGAGGCGTTGCAAATGCCTGAGGCAACCATTGAAGATGCACGCTACTTCTACAGACTGCTGGCCGGCAAGAGGGCTACACCTGCACCCAGATCTCCCATCCCGTCTGAAGACAGTAATGAGGAGAAATTGAAAACCCGTGGGTTTCAACAACTGAGTTATGTAGCCAAAGCCAGCAACTTCTTCAAAATGGTGCAAATGGTAAATGCGCTGCCCGCCTATGTAAGCAACGAGCCCGATCTACAGATTCCGGCCCTTATGGAAAGAGCAGCCCCTTTGCAGTCACTCATTGAAGAAGCGGACAAAGCTAAAGTAGCCTTGTCTACAGCCAGGCTAAAACGCAACCGAATCCTTTACCGAGCCAACACCGGCATGGTCGACAATGCCAAACTGGTAAGACGGTATGTGAAAGTAGCGTTTGGTACGCGCAGCGGAGAAGCCGCTCAATTGAAAGAAGTTCGTTTCACTAAACAAAAAGTCAGATGAGAACCTTCGCAATCAACTAAAAACCTCTGCATGATATCTGCAGGGGTTTTTTTATGCCCTTTTGTGGCTGAACATCAGTTGAGAAAACCATTGACAGAATATTCGATCTCCCTACTTCGATATTTCCCTACCTTTGGATATCATCCTATGGAATACCCATTAAAGAACTAATAACCAACTAATGAAAAGATTACTTTATTGCGCATTAATTGCACTTGTTGCCTTCTCCTGTGCCGAGCAGGGGTCATCAAACGCTAAGAGAGAATATGTAGATGTGGAAGGATTAGACGCCTCCATCAAACCCGGTGACAACTTTTTCATGTATGTAAACGGAACCTGGTACGACACCGCCAAGATTGCGGACGACCAGTCGGGTGTGGGCTCTTATAGCTTTCTGAACATCCCTCAAAAAGTATTGCTGCAGAACATCCTCGAAGAAGTATCTGCCAGTACACATCCTGAAGGAAGTGTGGAGCAGAAGGTAGGTGACTTTTATGCTTCTGGAATGGATTCTGCTGCTATCAATCAGCGAGGATATGAACCCATTCAACCTATGTTGGCTAAAATTGATGCGATCAATGACAAGGCGTCACTCTTAAGCTTTGTAGCAGCTGAAGCAAAAGTAGGGAACAGCTCCATCTTTGGTTTCAGGGTATCACCTGATGATAAGAACAGTACCATCAACATTGCTCACTTCAGTCAGGCCGGTATAGGATTGCCTGACCGTGACTATTATTTCAAAACCGATGCATCTACGCTAGGTATCCAAAGTGCATACAAAGCCTATATCGCCAAGTTGTTTGAATTAACTGGTGATGTACCAGCCGAAGCCACAAGTAAAGCAGCATTGGTATATAATATAGAGAAGCAGTTGGCTGAATCGCATAAAACAAGAATAGAACGCAGGCAGGTAAGGAACAACTACAATAAATTAGCGGTGGTTGGTCTTCACAAAAAACAACCCAACATCGGCTGGGCAGATTTGCTGAAGAACCTAGGGCTGGATACCGACACATTGGATATTCGTCAGCCTGCTTACTATGACAAGCTGAATGCAATGTTGCAATCTGTGTCTATCAATGATTGGAAGGTGTACCTCAAAGCCAGCACTTTATCCGCATATGACCCGTATTTGAGCCGTCCCTTTGAGCAAGCATCGTTTGAATACAACAAAGCATTGTCGGGACAATCCACCGAGAAGCCACGTGCTCAAGTAATCGCTCAGGCAGTAGATAGACAGCTCAGCTTTGCACTGGGGCAATTGTATGTAAAGAGACATTTTGGTGAGGATGCCAAAAAGAGGGTAGGCGAATTGGTGGACAACCTTACGAAGGCATTTGAAAACAGGATCAACAACCTGAACTGGATGAGTGACAGTACCAAGGTACAAGCCAAAGAGAAGCTCAACGCAATTACCAAAAAGTTGGGTTATCCAGATACCTGGAGGGAGTACAACGTTACCATTAACAGAGATAAATATTTTGAAAACGTTGTTGCGCTAAAGCAGGATGACTATCAGTACCAAATAGGAAAATTAAATAAGCCACCTTATAAGCACGAGTGGGGTACTTCACCCTCTACTGTAACTGCTTATTACAATCCTTCCTACAACGAGATTGTTTTCCCTGCCGGTATTCTGCAGTATCCTTACTTTGATCTTTACGCGGATGATGCTATCAACTATGGGGGCATTGGTATGGTGATTGGCCATGAACTAACGCATGCCTTCGATGACCAGGGTGCGCAATACGACAAAGATGGTAATGTAAAGAACTGGTGGACGGATGAGGACTATGAAAAGTTCAATGCAAAAACACAACTGTTGATCGATCGCTACAGTACCTACACAGTACTAGACAGTGTGCATGTGAAGGGAGCCATGACCATTGGAGAAAACACAGCAGACAATGGCGGTATCTCCATTGCCTACGATGCTTTCAAGCTCACAGAGCAGGGACAGGGCGATACCAAAATTGATGGCTTCACACCCGATCAGCGATTCTTCTTATCTATTGCTCGCATATGGCGTGTGAAAACGCGCGATGAATTCATGCGCACGTATGTGAATACCAACTCCCATTCACCAGCTATGTGGCGTGTCAACGGACCGTTGATGAACTTTGCACCTTTCTACGAAGCATTTGACTTACAGCCCGGTGACAAAAATTACAAGTCAGAAGAAGAGCGGATAAAGATTTGGTAGAGGGCGCTGCTTAGTGAACCTTATAAAGTCCCCTGTATTCCGATCTCTATTGGAAGCAGGGGATTTTTTTTTGTGGTAATTACTTAATGTCTTCTCTCTAGTCTGGCAGTTAGATCCGCGCTGAAGTGAAGGGTTTCACACTCTTAAGAAGGTTTTGCTGCTCCCTCTCCCTAGGGAGAGGGCTGCCTGCCTGCCGCAGGCTGGGGGTGAGGGACTATAAGATTTGGTGAAAGAACTTCCGTTTATAACTCGGAAGTAAGTTAGTGCTCGATTAAGAATAATATATCCAATTCATCTTAAATGATTAAGAGTGAATACCTATCTTAAAGAATGATAAAACCAAGCAGTCTTCTTTACTTGTCCCTTGTACTGTTAATCAGTTGCAACACCACCCAAAAGAGTGCTCCAGCTAATAATCTGGAAATAGCCAGTGCATTTGTGGATGCCTTCTATTCTTTCAACAGTGATTCCTTACAAGCCACACTGATCACTGCGGAGCAATCCCAACCTGAAATTCTGTATTATCAAAAGTGGGCTGAGTGTGGCCATTACGAAGTACTGCAAAGGGATAGTTATTTCGAGAAGAATGACTCTACCGTCATCTTTCCCGTTACCGTAAAGGATGATTTGATGAGTGCGCTCCAGATTGATTTCAATGTGACCGACACGTTTCGCATTTCCATACGAGATGGAAAGATTCACTCGGTACAAACTTCTTCCAACGACCCTGACGAATACTACGAAGCCAAGGAATGGGTGAGAGAAAATCATCCTGAGTTCATTGATAAAGCTTGTGAAGGCATTTGGGAAGGAGGGCCTACACCTTGTGAATGTATACAAGGCATGCTGAAAGGATTTCGCGCTCTGAAAGAGCAAGAGGCTACTGCTCCCTCTTTATAGGGAGAAAGCTACTTGACTGAGCTATTACCAATTGCTATGCCGAGGAACGAGGCATCTTTGAATTTCAAAGACACTTCTTTTCCCTTACACGTCCTTCCCGCTCAGTGTTTCAGTAGAGTTAGCTGGAAGAGCGCAACTTTCTAATTTTGTTTTCATAGCTATAGGATCGCCAAGTCAGCCAACCCTACATCAACCCTGCTTCGCCTCCCTGCCGCAGGTAAGCGATGACGTGAGAAAGGAGGCATTTACAGTAAGTTCCCTGGCGTGGAACTTAGTTCCATGCCCAACTAATACCCACTCTGCTATGCCGAGGAACGAGGCATCTTTGAATTTCAAAGACGCTCACGATAGCTATCGGGAGGATATGATCATACCTCCTTCATGCCAGCCCACGACAAACTAACAACGATTAGCTATTAACTATTCATCCCCCAACCAATCACATAATTCCTCTTTTGATTCCAATTCTACTTTTTTAGTTTAGATGCAACTAACCTGTACCCCTATGAAAAAAGTACTTCCTGCTGTCCTGTTTATAAGTCTTACCATATGGAGCTGCGATACTCCCACTACAGATAATTCTGATTCCATTCATTATGTGACATTGCTAGGTAATGATACCCTGGCGGTAGAGCAATTTGTAAAATCTGATGAAGGCATTACAGCAAGAGTGCTGCTAAGAAGCCCAAAGACCATGTACTTTGAGTATGAGTTAAATCAAGGTGCTGATGGAGGAATGACCTCTATGACAAGGTACAGCCAGGATCCACAGCTGGCATTTACGCTTGATGGAAGAGCTGCCACTCAGGAAATTAAAATGGTGGGAGACTCCCTGATTAGTGAAACCACAGGCGATGAAGGAATACGAAGGACAGCTGTGTTGAATAAGAAAGGCACGCTTCCATTTATTGATATGGTGCATTGGCCCTATGAGTTGGCATTGAATGCCGCAGCAAGCAGTGCAAGTGATAGCATTCACCAAATGTTGTTTACAGGTAGGAGCATTTCTGACTTTATCATTTACAAGGTAAAACCAGATTCTATGACACTTCGCCACCCATCGCGTGGGGTAATGGGAGTGACGGTAGACGCAAGTGGCAACCTTATCCAGTTGGATGCAGCATTGACCACAAGAAAACTGATTGTGAACCGCGTAGCCGTGCTGGACTTTGAAAGAATAGTTAAAGGCTTTGCAGAAAAAGATAAAAATGGTAGTCCGCTTAGTGGCGAATTATCTGGCGGTGTTGAAAATAACTTTTCATTTAAAGGCACTGACTTTGGTGTAACCTATGGTTCCCCTAAAAAGCGAGGCAGAGATATCTTTGGCGGCATAGTTTCTTATGGAAATAGATGGAGAACAGGTGCCAACAGGGCTACTCATTTTAGTACTTCCAAAAACCTGCAGATAGGGACACTGAATATTCCTGCTGGTGAATACACATTATTCACTATTCCTGAAAAGGAGGGTGGCGTATTGATCATCAATAAACAAACAGGTCAAAATGGTCAGTCTTATGATGAAAGCCTTGATCTGGGCCACGTTCCAATGATGGTTTCTACTCAGGAAGAAGTAACAGAAGATTTCACAATTAGGGTAATTGAAAACTCTAATGGAGGTACGCTTCAGTTAATCTGGGATCAAACTGTCTATTCAGTTGATTTTACGATTAAGTAGATGGGTAGGGGAAAGGCCATCATATATAGCACAAGTAAGTTGAATAGAGAAATACCTGAGTATAGAGCGTAGATTACAAACAATCACTCTCCATGGGTGCTTGAAAAATAAGAATACCTTTCAGCAGTTGTGACGGTTAAACCACTAGCTGAAAGGTATTTCTTAGTTTCTACTTCTTGAACGGTGTTCCTTTTCCAAGAACCATCCATTCCAAAGAAACATCTTTGAAAAATTTGGACAGCTTAATGATAGTGGAAAGCTTAGGCTCTGTGTCTCCACGTAGGAAGCTACCAGTTTGTCCATGATACAATCCTGCTTTTGCATCTAACGTCATCACGCGGATGTCATAATGCTTTAACAGATGAGAAAGGCGGTCTTTAAAAGTTTTTTTTGACATAATTTGGCTCATTTAATATGCATAAACTTAAACAATTCGGATTAAACTTACTCATAGAACACGTAACAATTCGGGAAATACTTATGAAAAATTTGATGATTGGCACTCTTAATTTTTAAGGATATCCCAATTGGCCCTCTAGTGATATTCTTTAACGTATTGATATATAGATGGTTAAGATTTATTTTATATTTATTTACGTCTTGTTTACTACATCAGTAGGGAAAGCAAGAATTGTTATGAAAAGTAAAAAATATTACATCCAAAATGAGGTAAATGCTTCTGGCCACTCAAATATTAGCAATAACTGATAGTAAAATGACCATACTACATGGTTTACCCTGCCAGACTATGGACTAAATGGGGGAGATATGCCCCTAATTCACCTCTGATTTAGCAGTTTGCTAACAAAATATACCTATGAAAAGCGTTTTATAGGTGCTATATTGAATCTTACAATCACATAACCACAAAACATCCATACTATGGCAACTTATAATCTGCGTGTCAATGGCAAATCTGTCCAGGTTGATGCAGACCCTGACACCCCAGTATTGTGGGTACTCAGAGATTCCCTTGATTTAGTGGGAACAAAATTCGGATGCGGTATCGGTCAATGCGGAGCCTGTACGGTTCATTTAGATGGAACTGCAGTACGCTCTTGCTCATTGCCTGTTTCCGTGATAGGCGATAAGGCGGTTACTACAATCGAAGGACTTTCCGAGAGAGCAGATCATGTGGTGCAGCAAGCATGGCGTGAGCATGATGTGCCACAATGTGGTTATTGTCAGGCTGGGCAGATTATGAATGCAACCGCATTACTTAGTAATAACCCTAAGCCTTCAGATCAGGAAATTGATAGTGCGATGCACGGGAATCTGTGCCGTTGTGGTACTTATCTCAAGATCAAAGCTGCTATCAAAACAGCCTCAAGTAAATTGTAATACCTCTAAATTACTGATGCCATGTCAATCATTAAAACAACATATAATAGAAGATCATTTCTAAAAGCGTCTTTGGCTGGAGGTGGAGGTCTTATGCTGAGTTTCAGCTGGCTGGCTGCTTGCAGTCCTTCAGAAGCTACTAAAGCAATGCCATCAGAATGGTTTAATCTGAATGCTTACTTGACCATTGCCGACAATGGGGAAGTAACAATCATGTCGCCTAACCCTGAAGTAGGGCAAAATGTAAAAACCTCAATGCCAATGATCATAGCTGAAGAGCTGGATGTAAAGTGGGATGATGTAATTGTAAAACAGGCTCCACTTAATTCAGAGAGTTTTTCCAGGCAGGTGGCAGGAGGAAGCCAGTCGATAAGACAAGGTTGGCAAAGCCTGCGAATGGCAGGTGCTACTGCTCGCGAGATGCTGAAAAATGCTGCAGCAAAGCAGTGGAATGTCAGTGCATCGGATTGCACTACAGCAGATGGTTATGTAATGCATGGAAGTGATAAGGTGAGCTACGGTGAAATTGCCACTATGGCTGCGGGCATGGAAGTGCCAGAAGAAGTAAAATTGAAAGATCCTTCTACTTATAAAATAATTGGAACTGACCGTGGAAACGTTGACATAGACGGTATCATTACAGGAAAGCCATTATTTGGATTGGATACGAGAAAGGAAGGGATGCAATACGCAGTGGTATTAAGGCCACCTGCTTTTGGCTTAAAGCTGAAATCGTTCGATGATGCGGAGGCGCGTAAAGTGAATGGTGTAAGTGATGTCATTCAGTTTGGAAGCAAAGTAGCGGTTTTGGGTAGCTCTACCTGGGCTGCAATGAAGGGACAGCGTGCATTGAAAGCAGAATGGGAAAAAGATACCATGCTAGAAAACACTTCCTATCATGATAAAACCATGCGGGCAATGCTTGACAAGAAGACATCAGAGCCAAAGCGATCGGATGGAAATGCGAGGGCCCAATTTGCTAAAGCAGATAAAGTATTTGAAAAAGTATATGAGGCACCATTTCTCCCTCACAATGCAATGGAGCCTATGAATTTCTATGCCAATGTTACAGCAGACAAGGCTGAATTTATTGGACCTATTCAAACACCAGAGCGTACCAGAAGTCAAATCGCAGAGTTATTAGGAAGACCTGAAGCAGATGTTACAATTGACATGACGCGAATGGGTGGTGGCTTTGGAAGAAGACTATATGGAGACTTTGCACTCGAAGCTGCAGAAGTATCCAATCTGGCTAAAACACCTGTAATGGTTGTATTCTCCCGAGAAGATGACATGACAGCAGGTACCTATAGGCCTGCCTCCAAATACAAATTCAAGGCAGCCATTAAAGATGGCAACATGGTGGCTTACCATCTGGTAGGTGCAGGTGTGAATATGGGAAATTCCACAAGGGAAAATAATTTTCCAGCTTCCACATTGGATCATTACCTGGTGGAATCGCACAATCTGGAAAGCAATATCACTACAGGTGCATGGCGCGCACCGATTACCAACTTTCTGGCCTATGCTGAGCAAAGCTTCTTTGATGAATTAGCGAGCGAATTAGGAAAAGACCCTGTTCAATTTAGGTTGGATATGTTTGCCAGAGCAAAAGAAAACCCAGTAGGGGAATTGCAATATGATGTGGATAAGTCGGTAGGAGTAATAAAACTGGCTGCCGAAAAGTCCAATTGGGGCAACGCACCAGAAGGAGTTTATCAGGGATTTAGTACCTATTATTCCCACAATACTTATGTGGCGGAAGTGGCAGAAGTGGTAATGCAAGGGAATACCCCTGTTGTAAAGCGGGTAGTGTGTGCTATCGATTGCGGAATAGTAGTGAATCCGGTTGGTGCCATTAATCAAGTACAAGGCGGTGTGATCGATGGAATAGGGCATGCCATGTATGGCGATTTCTCTTTCGAGAATGGGCAGCCACAGACAAGGAATTTTGATAAGTACAGATTGATCCGAATGAAGGAAGCACCGGAGGTGGAAGTGCATTTTGTAAAAAGCAATAACGATCCTACAGGATTGGGTGAGCCAGCTTTACCACCTGCAGGAGGTGCTATTGCCAATGCTATTGCCAAGGCCACAGGCAAGCGCTTTTACAAGCAACCTTTTATCAAAGAACAAATCGTATTGGGGTAATCGAAGTTTTAAAGAGAGTAAAAGGAGGCTTTCTCAAAAGTGACACGTTTTTCTGATCCGCCAGTTGGCGGAGAAGAATCTCTATAGTCTATCACTTTTGAGACAGCCCCTTTTTTAGTTCTTCTTTTTCTTCTTCTTGGTAAGAATCTTTTTATGATTCTGTTTCGGAGCAGATGGCCTCGTGCCTACCAATGGTTTGCTTGAGCGCTTAGCCTCAAACTTTCTTTTGATTTGGATAATTCTAGCAAATCCAATCTCTACAGACAAGTAGATATCATGACGGGCACCATAGAGGTCAGGAGCATCACTGGTTTGCTTCAGTTGTTCAATGTATTCCTTCTTACGCGGGTCAAACAACCCGAAATTTGCTCTTCCATCAAAATTCAAACTCCAGTCATCACTTAGATCAAAGTCGGAACGCAACCCAACTGCTCCAAAAAGTTGAAATGCATTGTATTGATCTTTGCTTACGTACTCAAGATTATTTACCTCAGGCACTAAGACACCATCAAATACTTCTGTATATCCTGGCTCCGATGGTATTAATACACTGGCTGGATACCTCTGCTTTGATGCCGAATAGGAGATAGTCTCCCTGCCATTGAGTAAATAAGTAAAATTGATTGCGGCAACTGCACTTAAGCGAAAAAATGAAAGATCATTCAAGTGGAGTTTTAATGCCACCGGCAAACTGAAATAATCCATTTGAATATCACGGGTACCTACATCACCTCCTACAGTATTCTTTATTAAAAACTTCTGACCTATCTTGGTCAATGAGGGAGTGAGCACAAATCCGAAGCCTACATGGTCATAACCGTAAGTGAAACCTACCGGTGTGGCGCGAATAGTTACTTGACCTTCATAGCGAAGGTCTTTATTAAGTCCTTCATCGAAGGTGATGGGTACATTAAAGCCACCAAAAACTCCGAATGACTCTACATTTTGAGAATATCCTGAGTGAAAGGCTGCTATGAATACCAAACTGCAAATAAGCCTCATCGTTGAGTTGCAAAAGTTTAGGCTCTTAGGATTCAAAAACAATATCAATAGTCGATTTTTAATATCCACAGAATTACAAAACTAAGACAAAAACTGAAACCATAATGAGGTTCCTTAGGGTTGATTTGCCTTATTTTGCGCTTAAATGACATGATTTAGGTTTAAACTCAGTCTTTAACGGGTTAATAACGCTGAAGCAACACATAATGAGGCTTTTAGAAGGTATTTCATTGCGAGAAAACATTTATTGGGCGCTGCTAAAGCGTCTGCTTCTGGTAATGGGGTTCTATACCATCTGCAGAATAAGTTTTTACTTATTCAATATTAGCTTCTTTCCTGATATGACCTGGGATCGAATGTCGACTATCATGATAGGAGGACTTAAATTCGATCTGTCGGCAGTTTTGTATCTCAATTCTTTATTCATCTTACTTACGATCATTCCATTCACTATCAAATATCATCCTACTTATCAGAAAGTACTTTATTACATCTTCATTATTACCAACGGAATAGGACTGGCTATCAACCTTGCTGATAATTTTTATTATCGCTATACATTAAGGAGAACTACCATTTCTGTTTTATCTCAATTTGAAAATGAACAGAACTTTGGAGCATTGTTTTTTTCTTTCCTTGTTGATTATTGGTATGGGTTTGCGTTCTTCTTTCTTATACTCTATCTGTTCATCAAATGTGCTAAGCAAATCAAAGTAGCAGGACCACAGTTTAAAAATAAAGTGGCGTTCTATGGAAGTTCAGTGGTGCTTATGCCGATCATTATTTATCTTTTTATAGGTGGAGCAAGGGGAGGTTTTAGGCATAGTACAAGACCGATCACAATCAGCAATGCTGCTGAGTATGCTACTATCCCTAAAGATATAAATATAGTACTCAACACACCGTTTGCATTGATGCGCACGATAAAAGCGAATGTAATAGAGAAAGTAGATTATTACAGTTCTGAGGAAGCGCTTGCTGAAGTGTATACGCCACTGCACATACCTGCCGATAGTGCTGCTTTCAAATACGATAATGTGGTGATCGTAATATTGGAAAGCTTCTCCAAGGAGTTTGTGGGAGCGTACAATAAGAATATGGGAATTGAAAATTACAAAGGGTATTCACCCTATATCGATTCACTGATTGGGAAGAGTTTGGCATTTCAATACTCACTGTCAAACGGAAGAAAATCGATTGATGCCATGCCATCAGTGATTTGTAGCATTCCCTCTATAGAAGTACCCTACGTGCTTTCACATTACTCTGGCAATAAAGTGAACAGCCTTGCAAGTTTGTTGAAAGAGAAAGGTTACTCTACTTCATTTTTTCACGGGGCCCCAAATGGGTCAATGGGACTTCAGGCATTCGCTAATCTTTCGGGCTTCGATAAGTACTATGGAATGACAGAATATGATAACGATGATGACTTTGATGGTATCTGGGGAATATGGGATGAGAAATTTTTACAATATTTCGCCAATACGCTGAATACGTTTAAAGAACCATTCTACTCCACCTTATTTACGGTTACATCTCACCCTCCTCACATTCTTCCGGAGGAATATAAGGATACTTTTGAAGGTGGACCATTACCCATTCATAAAACCATTGAGTACACGGATTATTCCATAAAGCGATTTATGGAGACGGCTTCAAAGATGCCGTGGTTTAAAAACACATTATTTGTATTTACTGCTGACCATCCAACTGCAGCAATAAATTACCAGGTATACAATTCTTCGTGGGGATACTATTCTGTTCCGTTGTTTTTTTACCAGCCGGGAAGTGACTGGTCATCTTTTTCAGATGGCATTGTCCAGCAGATTGATATTATGCCTTCTGTACTTGGGTATCTTAACTACGATGAGCCCTATATCGCTTATGGTAGAAATATCTTTGATTCTACGGTAGAGCCATTTGCCTTTAACTATGCCGACAATGTGTATCAGGCGTTTATTGGAAATTATCTACTTCAGTATGATGGTAAAAAGTCAGTGGCATTGTACGATTTCAAAAATGACAAGGGGTTAAAATCTAACCTGGTTAATGATGAGCTGGAAATAGTGAAAAAGATGGAAATCAAATTGAAGGCGTTTATTCAACAGTACAATAACCGTATGGTGGACGATAACCTCACTATGGAGGGGCCGCTTTCAGGGCCCGACAGGGTGGGTAAATAAATTTTCAAAAGAGCATAGGGGAGGTTCATCAGTTGGTTGTCTTATATGCAAAACAACCAAAAAATGACTTATATGCGATTTTTAAAGCCTTTTACATCATTATTGATTCTGATTGTTGGATTAGCTTCCTGTACCATAAGTGAAGACCCAGGTCCAATTCAATACAACGAACAGCCATTTGCAGTATCGGATTTTGATCGTCTTGATATTGGAGATGCCATGTTTGTTACGATCACTCGTGGCAATTTATTCTCTATTTCTGCCAAAGGAGACCGAAGAAACCTTGATGACCTTGAAGTATTTAAGGTGGGAAATACATTGGTGACAAGGTTTACAAAGAACCGAAACAGAAAACACACTACCTACATCACCATATCCATGCCTTCCTTGGTGTCTGCAGATTTTTATGGTGCGGCCACTGCTTACATTAGTGGGTTTGAAGAGGAGAGTTTTACTCTTAATTTATCTGGTGCGTCTTTTGCACAGGCAGATATTGAGGCGGGCATCAGTAAAATTAATTTGTCGGGCGCTTCTAATCTCACTCTTGCAGGAACTTCAAAGTCAGTAATAAGCGAGCTTTCTGGTGCCTCTTTATTTAAGGCCTATAACGTGGAGGTGGAAGACTTAAATGTGAAGGCTTCTGGCGCTAGCCATGCTTATGTGAGAGCTAGTAAAACACTTACAGCAGAGGCAAGTGGAGCAAGTTCAATATTGTATAGGGGAGAAGCTACCGTATCATCATCAGCCACCGGAGCAAGTACAATTATCAAGGATTGATAATTCAATTCAATGTTTAAAGTTCAGGGTTTCAATTTTGAATTTTAAACATTGAATTAATTTAAGCCAGGTTGTGGTAAACACTCTGAACATCATCGTCAGCTTCTAAGGTGGTGACGCACTCCATCACTTCGTCCATTTCAGCTTCAGGTAATTCCTTTTTTGTGGTGGGTATATAATGCAGTTCAGCACTGATGGCATCAAGACTTTTCGATTCAATGAACTTCAGCATATTGCCAAAGTCATTAAACTTGGTGTAAATCACTATTTCGTTTTCTTCTTTCTCAATTTCCTCAGCGCCAGCATCAATTAAATCCAATTCTAGCTCATCTAGATTGATACTGTCATTGGCAAACTTAAAAACCCCCGTTCTCTCGAACATGAAAGCGACAGATCCTGAATTTCCCATACTTCCCCCTTTCTTGGAGAAATGAAGTCGTATGTTGGCAACGGTGCGAGTAGGATTGTCTGTGGCACATTCTATAAGCACGGGTACACCGTGCGGAGCATAGCCTTCATAGGTAACTTCCTGAAAATCCTTCTCTTCTTTTGAAGATGCCCTCTTGATGGCAGCATCAATTCGATCCTTAGGCATATTTACTCCTTTGGCATTCTGTATGGCCAATCTCAGCCTTGGATTGTTTTCAGGTAGGGGCCCACCGCCATTTTTTATAGCTATGGAAATCTCTTTACCAATGCGTGAAAAAGCCTTGGCCATGCGGTCAAAGCGTGCAAACATTTTGTG
>JBATLM010000217.1:0-10081 GCA_049289315.1 Cyclobacteriaceae bacterium | reverse complement strand
GGGATAGGCCTTCCTCCATCTCCATTGATCCAGAAAAAACCACCGTAGATAGGGCGCCCGTCATCCAGCCATGGCTGAGCCAATGTACTTACAAAGTCTACATATCCTTCAGGTAAGATCCTTTCACCATTCCAAACACCATCTTGCAAATACAGATTGCCCATCCTGATCCAATCTCTTCCAGATGCAAACTCATAACCCTGAGTAAGGAAGTTCCCGTAGGGATCAGCTTCCATTATCATGGTGCGAATACCAATTTTGTCAAACAATTCGCGTTGAGGAAATTCATGATAGTCTCCCCCTCTACCCTCTACTCCCAATCTTACTAAGTAATTGGTAAGTACAGGGTCTGAATTGCGATAGCGACCCACTGTATTTGGCAGCCATTCCTGTGGCCTTGTAGCCGCCCATTGAAATGAGTTTACTGATCCGGTATAAACATAAAGGTGATCCGGATATCCGAGTGATGGATCAAAATCCGGGTCTTGTGGAGCACGAAACCTTAAACCACTGGACATATGAAGTATGTCGCTTATTCTTATGCTCGCTCTGCCATCCCCTTCATTCTGCCACTCAGGGATAGGAGCCGGCTGATTCAATGTATATACACCTTGATTGATTAACACACCCATCATCGTGGCAGACAAACTTTTTCCCATTGACCAACTTTCCAGCGGAGTGTCTTTGGTAATTCCTTCGCCATACCGTTCTCCAATTACTCTTCCTTTGTAAGTAACAACAAACGCTGCTGTTTTACCATCTCCCTCAAAAGCCGCATCTACAGCTTGCTGTACTTTGTCCATATCCAATTGCGCTGGCATTGCATCATCAGGTAAAACATCTCCCATCGGCCATGGTGTTGCATCGGCCACTGGTAGATTCCTTGTAATCTTTTTCGGTTCGTAGAACACCTTATCCATACCAACTGGCAGTGTCACACACCCTTGACTTTGATCTCCCAAATAAATAGCCGTACGAGTTACGCCATTGGGAAGGGTAATGGAAACTGATTTCTTTTCAAAATCAACTACAGGCTTACCTACTTTAGTTCTCTCTTCAAATGGACTTGAAAATCCACCTACGTTGGCAGCAGCAAACTCTGCATCAAGGCCAGTAATAAACACAGCTGAGCATACCACCTTGGCATAGCCAGATGTATGATGTTCCAATGGATCTCCAGGAGGCGCCTCGTAAGGTGTATCCAACTCCAGCGAATCGGCACGAGCAAGCATTTTTGCTTTGGCAATTGCCGGATCATCTTTTACTTCTTCTTCGGTAGTACTTGGCTGACAGCTTATCACCATTACACACAAAGTGAGGATTGCCAGGTTTCGGATTGAAATTAGGTTCTTTTTCAGGTTCATAGTTTAGGCTTTTTTAAAAAGTTACGGAATTCATGCGCATATCAAAACAAAAACTTCATCAGGAGGCATGCCATTTCTTGCCGAATATCCACCAATCGCTTTTAACGGCTCCTAAACCACATTTAAGTTCATCGATAGATGTCTGCTTCTCTCATTCCTATTGAAGCATTAGCTTCAATAATTAGTTGTCAGTGGTTGGGTAAATAGAAAAAATATGGCAGCACAACTTCCCGACATCATCACGCTGGAGTCGAAAGAAATGGATTTATACACCAATCCACTTGAACCTTTTTGGGAGACCTCCGGTAAAAGAAAACCTAATTTCAAACAAACTGAAAATTGTAAGCGGGGTTATGTAGCTGGCTGGGCGATTAAGGACAATCAACTTGTACTTAATCAAATTAAAGGAAAACATTATGCTCGTACCTTCTTCTTTGGTGATAAATTGGTAGAGTTTTCAATGAAAAAACTTTTTCCAAAATCCAAAAGCAGCTATATACTCGCTAATTGGTATTCAGGCAAACTTCGGATTCCGGCAGGTCCTATGACACAGTATGAACATTATAATTACAATTCACGATTCGAAAAAGAAATCATCATTACAATAAACAAAGGAAAGGTAATTAAGATGGTAACACTTGACTATACACAACAAAAACTGGTTGTGAATTTAAGATAACAATAAACTCATGTCAATTATACTTAGTGGGTGTATTAGCCGGTCTCTTCATAATGCCAATAAAATCATCCATTAGAATTTTTAAGTTGGCCAAAGTCTCCTCTTGAATAACTCCATCCCTTACTTTACCCTTTGCTCCTTTTATTAACAAGGAAGAACGGGGGCCAATGGTAGATTCAATGGTGGTCAATACCAACTTTAATGATTCGAACGCCTTTTCTCCGGAGGCAGCGGCAACAATAATCGCAACCGGCTTACCTGAAAAAAGTGTTGTAGACACATTCCATTCAATGGCATTTTTTAAACTACCAGGTATACTAAAAACATACTCTGGTGTACAAAAAAGAACACCGTCTGCTTCACTAATTTGCTTTCTAAAGGAGCTTACCACCGCTGGCAGGTTGTCATTATCAATATCCGGATTAAAATGGGGAAGCTTATCAATACCATCGAAAAAGCTCATTGCAATTTGATCCCTGTACATTACATCAATTCCTTTTAGAATATTTTCATTGGAAGAATTCTTTCTAATACTTCCAGATATTGCCAGTACTTTCAACTTTCTCACCACGCTATTAGCTAAATTATATTATGGAAGCTCCAACAATTAAACTTGAACCAAGAGTCTAACAACGGTAACCTACTTAAAGGCATCCAGCAGACTTGTAATGGTCGTTTCCATATCCACTTCTCCATGATAGTATTGTTCCAATGCCAATCTCAGTTCAGGAGTACTGGAATCGCTAAAAATACTCTTTACATCCATAAGTAACTCATGCTTCGCTCCTTTCACACTCAGGTGATCCTGAACTACTCTTCCAGATAAATAGAATTGCGATACATGCCATAGGTTGCGAGGAAACTCAATCCCCTGATCTTTGCTAAGGAAAAATATTGAAGACCTGAATGGGCTATCCATTGAAAACAAAAGGTGGGTACCTTCGTGGAATATAGTTTCCACAAACAATGTTGTTGTTACACTAGGGTCAAGGGACGATACGGTAATGTTCATGGCTGGTCGAGAAACTGTATAGGCACCTGCAAAGTTGGCATATGCCGTTAAATCTACACGGACCTTTATATCCGGCCACTCACTTCCTGACAACCTTACTAAATCCTTAATTACACCCTCTTCCAAATCCTTTATCCAACTTATTTGATCAGTTATTACCTTTTGGTTTTGAGCACTGTGCGAAGACCAAAACTTTTTACTGTATAGAGGAGCAATTTCATTAAGTACATTGGTAAACTCAGAAGAAAATATTGTGTCCGGCAAGAAACCCTCTTCTGCAATAGCCTGTAATCCAACTCTAATATCTCCTAGTTGAAATAGTGTTTTGTCTATTAAATGAAAACGGTAATAATCTACTGCCTTATCAAATTGTTCTTTCTCATTATTAGTGAGATCATCGATGGTTTCATCATCACCTACATCAATTAAGGTCGCACCATCCTCCTGAAGTTTTGTTAATTGACTTCCCTTAGCCTGTTGATATAAAAAATGATGAAGATTGATCCAATAGCTGTTATAGAACTCAAAGTATTGAGTAGTCGCTACTGGTTGTGAGGACTGGCCGTTACATTGAATGGATACCCACAAAAACAATATTACTAATACACCTCGCATGGTTGAATTACACTTGTACCTTGGAACCTCAAGTTACAAAATGGTGCGTTTAATTAAAGAATAATTCGTATAAGTATCTACCCGGAAAGAAGGTAAATCCACCAGCTATGACAATCGCTCCGAAATAAAGGAAAATCATTTTTCTCTGATGAGATTTTACATCTCCCCTTTTAATAGCCATGTAAGCAGTAGGAACAGTGTAAATGGCCAGAAAGCTAAAACCATGTATCCAACCAAAGTGTCCTAAAAACTGCGGCCCTACCTGAGCAGGCATAAATAAGGTAATTGTAGCAGTGATTAACATCAACACCATATATACCCTACCCGATTTTTTATGCAAAGGAGTTCCCTTTTTTATGATCAGAAGAACCGTTCCAATAATAAAGCAAGGCACCACAGTAGCCAGATGCATATACATCAAATTAAAATAAGTCATTAAGATTTGGTTTATATATTAATTACAATGTTACCAATCTTTCTTCCTGTCAAAACATATCGGTAAGCTTGTGCTATCTCATCTAAAGAATAAGTCCTGTCAATCAGAGGCCTGAATTTTCCGTTCTCCAATAATACTCTGACAAGACTAAGGCTGGCTTGTGCGTCTACGGGTATAGGAAATATTACCTTCTTTCCACCCATCATGGGAGTGAACAATGCAAGAAACGGGTTTTGCGAATAGGGCCCAAGCTCCGATGAAATATAAATACCCTTTTTGGTCAGTAATGGCTTACACTTAGCAAAGGTACTTTTACCTACTGCATCGAACACAAAGTCATACTTCTCTCCATCTTTGGTAAAGTCTTCGTTTTGATAATCTATCACCCGATCTGCTCCTATAGATTTGATTATATCCATTTGCGCTGTTCCACAAACTGCCGTAACATAGATCATCTTGGCTTTCAACAATTGCACCAATGCCGAACCGATGGCTCCGGAGGCCCCATTCACCAGTATCTTTTGTCCTGGCTCTAACTTTACTTTGTTAATGAAGTTACAGGCATAGTGTGCACCCTCTGCACTCGCAGCAGCATCAGCAAAAGAAACTGTATCAGGAATAGTTTCAATGGGCATCGATGCTGAAATGGCAATGTATTCTGCATGTGATGATAGTCCACCATCTCCAAATCCCCATACCTTATCACCCACTTTAAACCGCGTCACCGATTCTCCTACCGCTTCCACAACACCACTAAAGTCAGTACCAGTAATGGGTAATTTGGGCTTGAACAAACCCAGAACAAACCGCATGATAAAGGGTTTGGCAGTCAGATTAGCGCAATCCGTTCTATTCACTGTTGCCGCATGTATCTTTACCAATACTTCGGTAGATTTTGGTTGAGGCTTTGGCATTTCTTCAATGCGTAGAACCTCAGGAGATCCATATACAAAACGTGTTGCAGCTTTCATTTACAATTTATGAAAGGCAAATTAATATTTTTTGAATTATAAGCACCTTACAAACCTGAGTAATGCTCAAGCACTTTTTGCAAGTACGTCTTTTGCTCTGGTTATAGAACCAGCAATATTCCTTAGTAAATTATCTCGTTCCAATACCGAATAAATATCAGCCTTTTCCAAATCCTCCAATACTTTGGAGTTCACCCCTGAAAGAATGATACTCACCTTTTGATTACTGAATTGTTTGATCACCTCCTTTAGTCTATAAACACCGGTGGCATCTATAAAGGGAACATGCCGCATCCTTAATATCAACACCTTCGGTTTCTTTTGAAGATTATTAATAGTATCCTGAAAAAGTTGAGCCACCCCAAAGAATAAGGCACCATGTATTTCATATATAGCTACTCCCTTAGGCAATTCAGGTAGCTCTTCTTCAAACAACCTTTCTCCGTTTCCGTTAATATCGCCTAATGCATCTCCGGCATCCTCAATACTCATGGAGTCACTCATTCTTTTCATCACCACAAAACTGGACAACACTATACCTACTTCAATGGCCACCACCAGATCAAAGATGATAGTAAGGAAAAAAGTGGTCAGGAGAATAAGTACATCTGTTTTATTTCCCCTTAACAAAGATTTGAATTGTCGCCACTCACTCATGTGATAAGCTACGACCACGAGAATACCTGCCAATGAAGCCATCGGGATTAACTTGGCATAAGGAGCCAGCAACAACATGATCAAAAGCAACACTAAAGCATGCACAATACCAGCTATAGGTGTTCGCCCTCCATTCTTCACATTGGTAGCGGTGCGAGCCACCGCACCAGTTGCAGGGATACCCCCGAACATACCTGATGCACAATTCGCAACTCCCTGTGCCACAAGCTCGGCATTAGAACGATGCCTCCCACCTATCATACCATCCGAAACAACCGCAGAAAGTAAGGATTCAATACCGCCAAGGAAAGCAATAGCAAGTGCAGGCTGGATCAACGCTTTTACCGTTGCTAAATTGATGTGAGGAACCGATGGCAAAGACAAGCTATTAGGAATTTCACCAAATGTAGTTTCAATGGTAGTAACAGGAAGCTGCAGCCACTGTACCAATATCGTACTCAAAAGAATGGCCACAATAGAACCCGGAACTTTGGTGGTAATCCTATGAAAGTTAAATGCAATCAGTACGGTAGCAGTAGCAATAGAGAAGGCAATCCAGTTAATATGATCGAAATGTAAAGCATACACCTTCCATTTATCGATAAAGTCAGCCGGCACCTTATCAATAGCAAGACCGAAGAAGTCCTTGATTTGAGAAGAGAAGATAATCACGGCAATGCCACTAGTAAAACCTACAATCAGCGGATAGGGTATATACTTCAGCAGGTTACCAAATCGTGCCAACCCCATGGCCACCAGAATAAAACCCGCCATAAACGTGGCAATGGTTAAGCCATCCACCCCATGCTCTTGCACGATAGCATATACAATTACTATAAATGCACCGGTGGGCCCTCCAATCTGAACTCTGCTTCCACCCAATACGGATATTATGAGTCCGGCAATGATGGCCGTGACCAATCCCTTATCCGGAGAAACACCTGAAGCAATGGCAAATGCTATGGCAAGAGGCAGCGCCACAATGCCAACAATTAGTCCAGCTATTAAATCTTTAAGTAATTGTTCTTTTTTTATCCCTCCCTTAAGTAGTGAAAATAACTTAGGTGTGAATTGTTTGTCTTCCATCTAACTGCATGTGCTTTTACCATGAAGTACGTGAAGATGGCGTGACGAATGTCAGAGTGTATCGCTAAAGAAATAGGTTAGAGAAGTATTTCGTCTCCACCCAGGTGCACGTAACGTGCCGCAAAGATAAGGTTATTATTGAAATATTCATTCCGACTCTTCAAACATGAAAAGTCGGAATGAATAGTTTACTAGTTTTGTCCACCGTTGCGATTAGGGCTTCTTTGTGCCGGCCAAGCCATTTGTTCTCCAGTACGGTTGTCAATCGGAAGAACAGACTTTTCTCTGGAGGTTTTCTCCGGATCTTCACTGGCCATGTAAGCAAGTATAGCAGTAAGAATGGCATTGTTGCGCACATCATCAAATACGATCTTATCGTAAGTATCCAAATTGGTATGCCAGGTATAAGTGCCATAACTCCAATTCAAAGAACTTAAAGAAAAAGCTGGAGCACCTGCCGCTACAAACGAAGCATAGTCAGAACCACCACCTCCAGGTCTGCCCGGAAAGTCCGTTTCAATGTGACGGGTAATATCATCTGGTACGGCTTCGAGCCAACGGCCCAAATAATCATACGCATGAAGAAATCCCTGACCGGAAATTTTTACCACTCTACCCGTTCCGTTGTCCTGATTGAACAAGGCCTGTAAGTTGCTTACCACTTCAGGATGATCTTCTACAAAAGCACGAGACCCGTTCAATCCTTGCTCCTCACTGCCCCAATGGCCAACGATAATTGTTCGCTTAGGATTAGGGTAAATCTTTTTAAGAACCCTTGCAGCCTCCATCATGGTCAATGTACCTGTACCATTATCCGTTGCACCTGTTCCTCCATCCCAGGAGTCAAAGTGAGCAGAGAGAACAATATACTCGTTAGGCAACTCTTTGCCAGGAATTGTGGCGATGGTATTAAAAGTCGGAACCGTACCCAAATCCTTAGATTGTGCTAATACTTTAATAACTGGCTTATCCCCCTTCTCCGTCATGCGGTACAACAATCCATAATCTTCCAGTGATATATCCACAACGGGAATCTTCTCCGTGTTGGCACTAAAAATCTTATTGGCACCAAAGCCTTTGGACCACCGAGACTGTACAATACCTACAGCACCCGCTTTCTCAAGTATTTTATTAAGGTCTCGGCCTTGCCCCATATTATGCAAGTTCATATCCCATTGATCTGTCAGCTCATCTCTTTCCTTTTTCATTTTAGCAAACGACTCCTCTGTTGCAAATTCTTCCCAGTTGTAATCTGGTCTGCCGGTAGGTTGTGGCATGGAAACCAAAACAAACTTACCTTTTACGTTGGGCAACCAGTTTTTAAAAGCACTTGAATCACTTACGGTTGGCAATGCAATAGTCGCTGCCGTTGTCCCGTTCTTTGGGGTCGCAGGACTCCAGGCCAGTTGCATGCCTTGCAAAGTCACTACTCTTGGCGAAACCATATCGATATGGGTAATGCCACGCTCCCAACCGCGCCACTTGCCCCACTCCTCGTTCTTTGCTTCTATCCCCCACGACTTGTATTTCTCTACTGCCCAGTCATTAGCGGCTTTCATCTGTGGTGTTCCTACCAACCTTGGGCCGATCACATCCATTAATTGGTGAGCTAGGTTTTCTAATTGAGAGTTATCTGTACCCTCTGTTACAATTTTATTAACGACTTCACTTTGTTGCGCAAATGATACTTGCGTTACCAGAAGGAACGCGATAAAAGACTTTATGATTCTATTCATTATTAATTGTTTAAAAAAAACACTACGACCGCCCTAAAATAGGGAATTAATCTTCATTAGGAAATGGGATTAGGACAGGTGGATAAGCTTGAAGAAATAAGCCCGTTGGTGTACTCCACCAACGGGACACTTAGTGAGATTACAGGATTACCTGTTCAGGTAAACATAAAGACCAATACCTATCACTATTCCTGAATTGATTTGTTTAGTGTTCGATCCCTTTGATTTTCGAGTGGTGTGTGAATATCCCAATTGCGGTTCAAATGAAATTGCATCGCTAATAAAATAGGCATAACCTCCCATTAATGACCATCCTCCACGGTTAACCGTAGATTCTGTGGTAGTACCATTAAAGGTATTCTTGGTTTTGTCGGTACCTACCTGAAAAGACCCTTGCACGTAAATATTATCAAAGTAATACCTGACAAGGGGTGTTAAAGCTAAGCTACTAGAGGTGAATTTGTCAGGAGAGCCATCTGCCTTTGAGGATGAAGTGCCAATATAAAGACCTGTACCTACAGCCAAATTATCAATTACAAAATAGGCTGCTCGAGGCTCAATAGAAAAGCTGGAGAATTTTCCGTTCGTGGTGGTCGTGCTTCCTGTCTTGGATTTACTGGTAGTGAACGAGCTCGAGAGGTCGGTATTTCCTCCAATAACAAAGCTCCCTTGAGTAAACTGGCCAAATGAAGTGGTTGCTAGTATTGTTCCAAAAATTACTAAAATCAGTTTTTTCATATAAAAAGTAAATAAATTTTGGGCAAAAATATAGAATAATAACTGACTAAAAAACAACTCTCTATAGGGCGTTTAAATTGTCGCTAAAGCACAAATCAACATCATTTTCCTGAACACTTGAACGCATCTAAAGGCAAGCTTTACAGGGAATTAGTCAGACTCTAACAAGGGCTATTTTCTATATGCTTCTCAAAATCTTTTCCATTTTTCTACCCTTTGCCAATTCATCTACCAACTTATCCAGGTACCTAACCTTTTGAGTCAATGGAGTTTCGAGCTCCTCTACCCTATAGCCACATATGGTTCCTGTAATGAGGTGAACATTCTTATTGATGGTTGCACTTTGAAAGAAGGCTTCAAAAGTTACTTTTTTATCAATGAGGCCTTGAAGCTTCTTTTTATTGAAACCAGTGAGCCACTCTATCACCTCAAGTAGTTCTTCTTCTGTTCTGCCTTTCTTCTCCACCTTTGCGACATACATCGGGTAAACCGATGAGAATGTCATAGTAGCAATACGCTCGTCATGTTCTTTGGTTGTCTTCATCCTCTATTGGTTTTCATTTCATGTAGTTACCTGCTGCACATATTTTCATCCACCCTCTAATTCAGCTTTCATCCGTTGGCTCCATTCCGGCTTCACCATACCCATCAGTTCTACTTTTTTATTAAAAAAGTGCTGACCAAAATTCTGACCACTGGCTTCCATCTTTGTGGCATAGTCAGTGACCTCCTGCGGTGTGATTTCTTTGAAGGCGTGGTACATCAATCCATCCAGACCATTGAAAGT
>JBATLM010000216.1:0-2636 GCA_049289315.1 Cyclobacteriaceae bacterium | reverse complement strand
TTCCTAAGAATGCTCCGCTGCCGTAGCTGCTGCCAAGCCCAGTGCCAAATGCTGAATCACTCCATGAAAAGTTTCTGTAACCAAGGGTTAGTCCTCCGTATAGATCCACCTTTTCATTGTTTAAATTCAACAATTCGCTGAAGTGGTATGACCCTCTAGCACCAATGTAGATGGCAGTGAACCTCCAGTCAGTACCAAATGTATTACCATAATTGTGGGATAAATAATCAACTGATGCTCCTACACTAATTTCGTCTGTTACCCCAACTTCAAAAGATGCACCAACTGGAATTCCACCATTGTAATACGAGTTTACACCAATACCAATATTCAGGAGTTTGTCGCCTTTTTCATATTGTGCGAAGGCTGTGCCTGAGGTTAAAATAAAGCCACCAACGAGAAGTAATAGAATTAGATTTTTTTTCATAGAATTTTGATTCAAAATTTAGGCTGCAAGTTAATTTTATTTTTAATGATAGAAAATTGAGTTGATACTGTCCGTACAACAGATAAGATTAATCTGTTGTTGCCGAAAATGGGGAAAAATTACCCTAAAAGTCTTTCTTTGTTTTGTCCCAATAATTGGGTTCTAATTGAATTGTTCTTTGATTCCAATAATCAGGAGTTACTTTTTTTCCATCTGAGGTTTTTAACTCTCTGTTGTAGACTTTAACAATGGGGTTGAGGGTAACATCTGGTGTTACCAAATTATAAGTAGAAGGCTGTCCTTCTTCTTTGGCAGGTACCTCTTGAATTTTTGTTTCATGCTTGTTAATAGAAAGTAATTGCTGAAGAAATTCAGCGCGGCCCTTTGTTGCACCTCCTTCGATGATTCGGTGGGCAACTCCATCTATATCTACAATTTTATGTTCAAATTTCAGTAACGACATATCTAAAAACTAGCTAAACATAATTGTTTGATGTACTCAAATACAGGACTATAAAACCCAATAATCAATATACCAATAACACATCCGCTCAGAGCAATCCGTGTAGGATAGTCGCTTTGAAAGTAGGGAACAGGTGATTCACTTTTGTTGATAAACATAGCCTTAACCACAAGTAAATAATAGTATAGTGAAATTACCGTATTGAGTACTGCTATAAAAAGTAAAATGTAATACCCTGATTCTGCAGCAGCTGTGAACAGGAAGAATTTTCCAAAGAAACCCGCAAGAGGAGGAATGCCTGCCAGTGAAAATAAAGCAAGCATCATGGCCAGACTTAACCGGGGGTTTGTTTTATAAAGACCGTTGTAATCTGCCATGTTTACTCTTCCAGTGTACTGTTCTATGGCAATAACAACACCAAAGGCGGCAAGGTTGGAGAACACATAGACAAGAACAAAGTAAATTACACTGGCCATGCCCAGTACCGAACCTCCAATAACGCCTAATAGTATGAACCCAGCTTGTGCAATAGAGGAGAACGCGAGAAAACGTTTCAGGTTTTGTTGCCTTATGGCAAATAAATTTCCAATAGTCATGGTGAAGATAGCGGTACCATAGATGACTTGCTGCCATACTTGACGCAACGGTTCGAACAAGTTGATGAGTAAAAGTACCAGCACAAAAATAGCTGCACCTTTTGAAACCACAGATAAGTAGCTTGTTACATTAGTTGGGCTACCCTCATAGACATCTGCTGTCCATAGATGGAAAGGAACAATACTAATTTTAAAACCTAAGCCTGAAAAGAAGAAAACAAAACCGAGTACTTGTAGTAGATCATTTGAGAACTGCATTTCATTAAAATTCATAGATCCAGTTGACCCGTAAAGTAGTGATAAGCCGAAGAGCAGAATACCAGATGAAAAAGCGGAGGATAGAATTAACTTGATACCTGCTTCAGCTGATTTGCTTTTGTATTGATCATAAGAAGCAGCAGCAGCAATTGGAATAGTGAGTAGTTCTAATCCCAGATAAAACATCAGGAAATGTCCTGCTGAAATCATGAAGTTTACTCCAATTACACTCGAGAGCATGAGCAAATAGAACTCTGTGATGCGGTTATAATTATTTTTGGTTCGTAACCAAGAGCCGGACTGTAGAAAAACAATCAAAACGCTAATGTTGAGAATGTTCTTCATGAGTATGCGAATGGGGTCGGTTACATACATTCCGCCAAAGGTGCTTCCAGCTTCAGCTGATAAAAATCCAAGTAACGTTACAATCGCAAAAAGAATAGCAGCAGACAGAATACTCTTCGATTTGTGTTCTTCAGAAAAGTTAAGCTCGAGCACAAGCAGGATAAGCACTGAAGCGATCAGCGCCCATTCATGTCTTAGGAGGAGAAGTTCTTGTAGACTCATTTTAATACCAATTTATCTACAATTATTCCCAAACTTTCTCGTATCATATCCGATAGCCATAACGGGGTTAAACCAATAACTAATATTCCAATAATCAACGATACGGTGGCTATCTTTTCAAACCATTTCGCTTTAGGAAAACGATGATAGCTTTCATCCCTCACTGGCCCCATCAACAAAAGCCCTACAACTCTTAGAATATAAACAGCGGTAACCACAATTGAAGAAACCGCTATAATGGTAGCCACACGATGAAAAAGATCTTCATGTTCAAAGGCACCAACAAAAATGGTCATCTCTGCTACGAAACCACTTAATCCAGGTA
>JBATLM010000215.1:0-18888 GCA_049289315.1 Cyclobacteriaceae bacterium | reverse complement strand
ATTAATTCCCAAAGGCAGATGTGTTCAATAATCTGATTAATGCTCCAGCGGTCGGGGCTTTCTTTAAAATTCCATTGTGCTGTAGTTAGATTTCTAGTCGCTGCTATAAGTTCTTCTTTTGAACGAATTAGATTGTCCAGCAGATATTTCCTATCAGCTTCTGTCCAAACTGGTACCTTAGAAGGTTCATCAGCCTTTGTTTGTCCTTTGCTTAATAGGAAAAGGCCAAAAATAAAAATCAGTGTTAGTAGGGTTACTTTCATAATGATTCATTTTCTGTGCTAACGATTGCCTTAGGTTTTTGTTTTGGCGGCTGTGATTAGAGCCAGAGCAAGACGCTTGCGCTTAGATGGTTAACAGCAATTAGCAACGTTTTCCAGGGCACGCGAAATGACCTACAACCAACCTTCAATTAATTTCAGTGAGCATACCTTTTCAAAATTTACTTATTAGGCATTCCGTTTTTCTAACCACTTTAAAATAACCTGGGTCGTTTCTTTCGGTTTTTCTTGCTGAATCCAATGACCACAGTCCAAACTAGCAACATCCAAATTGGGTACGAAATCTTTTAGGTTTTCAGATTTCGGAATCATATCCTGTTCACCATATATCATAAGTGTCGGCTGTTCAATGATTGGGTTAACGTCCGCCAACAAGTGCCAGTTTCGATCAAGGTTTCTGTACCAATTTATACTTCCTGTAAACCCAGATGATTCAAATGCAGAGACAAAAACAGCCAGTTCCTTTTCACTCATTATTGGCTCACCAATTGGTTTTTCTGCTCTTGCAAGATTAATCATCAACATTCCGGGTGCAGGTGGTGCAGGAGGTACATTCTTGCGGAACAAATTACGAATGAATTGAGATGTGTTTTCATCCAGTATAGCGTCAGCCACTCCAGGCTTTCTATTGAAGTGAACAAAATAAAAGTCTTCACCAAAGATTACTTCCATTAACTCAATCCATGGTCTTTCTCCGCGCTCTTGATAAGGCAAAGCCAGATTGATCACTTTATTCACCCGTTTCGGATGTAATTGTGCCAGGCTCCAAACCACATTTGCACCCCAATCATGACCGACAAAAATAGCATCTTCGTATTCGTAGTGATCGAGAAGTGCTACGAGATCCCCTGTCAAGTGTTCAATGTCATAATCCGTTACTTCGCTCGGACGAGAGGAGTTACCATAACCGCGCTGATTGGGTACAATGACATGATAGCCAGCGTTTGCAAGGGCGTGGATCTGATGACGCCAGGAAAATGCATGCTCTGGAAATCCGTGGCAGAGTACGATAGGTTTACCCTCACCTGCTTCAAATACTTCCAGTTCTACACCATTGACTGAAATCATAGTTGGCTTTGGGAATTCGGTTAGATTAAACCTTGTCTCAGTTGCGTTTGTCATTCTTCTATTGTTTTAATTATATGATGCAAACATAAATCCGGACGGTGACAGCCCTATGTCAACAGTCTATAAAGAAATAATGGTATTTTTTGAAATACTCTTGCAAAGGCATATTGTCGGATATTTGACTCCGTTCTAACTTCGAATGCACTCCATACCTGAGCCATATTTCCAAACTGACTCACATTTCTCTTGAGTTCCTTCTCGTAAAAAACTTCTTTAGGTGCTAATAGCAACGGAATGTACTCCGCTGTTAAAGAATGAGATTCTGCTTTGCCATTTTCATCTAACTCAACTCATCATATACTTTCGGTTCATGCATTGATTTATTGATACAAAACATATCTCGGTGGATTCAATCCATTCAATCGCATATAAACAAGCATTTGTCCTCTGTGATGAGTAATATGGTCCGCAAGTAATAGTAGAATTTGCCTTTTTATTCTGTCCGAGCCAAAATAGTCCAACCTTTCATCAAGTCCGCTTATTTCAAAACTTGAAATGAATTTGATGGTTTCATCAAAAGTCTTGTCAATTTTGCCAATCATTTCCTCTTTTGTTTTATTGCCTACTTGAAGTTCTGTATCAGTATTCCAATCTCTGGCTTCACGTCCGCCAATTAGCGATTGACTATGCCAATCCATTGCCCATCCAATGTGCATTAAGTGTTCAGCAAAACTCATTGATTCCGGTGTAGCTTTGAAGTCATAGTTTTCTTCTGGCATAGTTTCAGCAACGAGAACCAGATATTTTCTGGAACTTTCTAATCGCTCCAAATATTCTTTAATAAAATCATTTTCTTGTGCAAGAATTGGTTGTGCAAGGGAAGACAGCAACATTATTGAAATCAGAATTAATAGGTGATTTAAGTTTCTCATTTGAATCAGATTATTATTTCGGTTGAGCTTGTTTACAATGAATGGCAACGTGTATGTATCAGCTATGTATGCAAGCGATGAGCAGGTTCCTCCTTTCATAGGCCATCATCAATCTAGCGTTTTTACGTTTTTGTTCAAATTCCAGAAATATAGCGAAGAACTACTGGTCAATATTAAAAAAGACAATCCCACTAAAAATTAAACCCAAAATGAAACCCCGGCTCTCCGATAACAAATTTCGGCCACTTATCATCTAGCTGCTTAAACCCATCAGGTAATGTTGTGTGATATGCACGGTGGGTAATGGCAAAGGAGGGTTGAATAAAAAACCTGTCCTTAAAAAGCTTGATATGATAACCAATGCGGTACGTATTGAAAATCTGAAAACCATTGTCAACTTTATTACCGTCAACATTCACAAAAGTTTGTAAAGTAGGCATTACGTTGAGTTCGGCATATAAGCCTTTCCTCAAAAATCGTTGGTAAGCCACAGCTAAGCCATACTCACGAACGTATCCCGGAAATTCTTCTTCCGGCTTACCGTATGCTTTGCTTAAAAATGGATGAATACCATTCGGCCAGGCATATTTCCAGGTTTTTGGTTCTAAGGCAATTACATCTTTGCCGGTAATCCGATAGCCAACATTGAGTTGAGCGAAGTCGGGGGGATTTGTATTATCCAAATTACCCAACAAAAACACCGTACTACCAATGAACCACCGTTTGTGCATGCTGTCCGTTTTAGCATATTGTGCTTTGAGTTGGAGCGTACTTGTTATTATTAAAACAATACCAATGAGTAAAATTTTATTTTTCATTTCTTTTTTAATTGAATAAGGTCAGTTTTTTTTGTTTTAAGTTCAGGTATCGTTGTTCGTTCTTAGAGCTTACCTCGTAAATTCAACTACCTGGGCACTCACAGTTATAGTTCGCCTGACAAAGAAAGGAGCAAAACCACTGACATGTTCCTCTGTCATCACGTTGATAATGGCTTTGGAACCATTCAGCAAGTTGGCCTTCTTCATCATCGTTGAATACGCATTTTCGTACAACTGCCTTTTGTTCATACCTCCAATTGCCAATACATAAGAAACCTCCGAACTTCCACTTACCTGATCAATTACTTTGAAGTTGTTTCCACTTAAGTGTACCTCAGTGGCATTTTGATTGTGGTTGGTAACAAGAGCGTGGCCGATGCCACATGAACTAAGAAATGCAGGGAGCAATAACAACACGGAATAAAGACCAATCTTTTTCATTGTAGTAAGTAATTATTTATTGTTAAACATGTATTAAAAGTTAAATTCGAAACGCAGACCCAGCTCACCGATAAAGTACTTTTTCCATTTGTTGTCTTGTGCTTTAAACTTTCGGCCATGTTGGTGCTCAAAGGATGCTAGAAATTAAACCCAAAATCAAACCCAGGTTGAATAAAGTAGTTAGGCCATTTTTGGTCTACTGCTTTAAAAGATTCCGGAACATTAGTTCTTATAGGCCAAGTACTAATTCCTATAGCGGGCTCAAAAAAGAAACGATTTTTAAAAAACTTAAACTGATAACCCAAATAGAAGTCCAGGTATAAGGTGTATCCATTTCCAATCTTTCTATTATTCTCATCCAAATATTTTTCAAAAGCATTCAACGCTTGAACGGATGTATAAGCTCCTTTCCACCAAAACCGCTGGTAGCCTAATGTAGGCGCAAGTATGCGTGCATGCCCAGGATAGTTTTCTCCCGGTGCATCAAATGATGAAGATCCAAATGGAATGCCTAATGGCCAGGAATAAATGGATCTTTTAAATCTAAAGGAAACAACATCTTTAGGTGTTATCCTATATCCAGCATTTAATTGTATATACTCAGGGTTGTTTGTTTTATCAAAATTACCCAATAAATAGAGCGTGCTGCCAACAAACCATCGCTTGTAAGTACTTTCTTGTTGGGCATTTTGCGCACTCACCTGTAAACTACTTGCCAACACTACGGCAAGTCCAATCCATAAACTTTTCTTCAGCATTTCCTTTTTATGTTAAAAGATGCTGCAAAAGTGGATGGGCGAGCTACAATATCTCGTTCACTTAAGTTAAGAAATACGCTTAGCTCTTTTTTTCAAGAATTCTTGCTCTTAGTCTGCTTAGCGATTGGGGTTGGATACCTAAAAAGCTTGCTAATTGGTGTTGTGGAACCCGCTGAATAAGATCCGGTCTTTTTTGTAGTAAGTTCAGGTATCGTTGTTCAGGTGAAGAAGTCTTAAACTCGTCAAAGTCTATTTGCTGTTTGGCCAACAATTCTTCCGACAACATTCTGCACATGATTTCAAACTTTGGGAATTTACTGTTTATTTCTGCTTCCATGTCAGGAGTGGAAACTAAAAGAATACTGTCTTCAACACAACTAATGAAATATCCTGAAGGAGTATCATTTTTAACACAATGAGGTGTTAAGGCGTCCATTTCTGTGTAGAAAGCCGTTGTTTTTTCCTCTCCGTCTATTATGTAATAAATTCGAATACAGCCCTTTAAAACAAAGTAGCTATCCTGTGATTGCTGTCCTTCTTTGAGTAAAGTCGTCCCTTTTTTTAGGGAACGAAACAGGTCTAGCGAAAGTATTGCGTTCTTCTCCTCTTCTGTGAGCGTAACGTATTTTGATATAAAGTCAAATAGTGTGTTTTTCATTGTTGTTGCTGTCGTCTGTTACACTTGCCCCCTTTCCTAAGACACTGCCAAAATAGAGGTTTTCTGATCTCCTTTCAAAACAGTGTAAAAACTTATTTAAACCGTCATTACGAGCTGAAGGGCCGGATAGTGCGATGGCGCGAAGTAATCCCTGAAAATCGTTGTTAGTTATTATCTAACCTCAGCGTCCGCTACGAGTGACGCTGAATGAGATAATTCATAGATTGTCAGCATCTTTTTCATTCCAGACTTACAGTGATTTTTGTATTAATATCGCTCGCTCCGTAAAATTTTCCTTTGGTAATTGGTATATCATATTGAGACTTTTTTCCAGTTCCCTCGCTCAAAAATTCTATAAAGACTGAGAAGCTATTAATATCATTTAAAGACTTAGCAAAATCGCTTCCCCATAATCTAATTTCCTGACCATCTTTCATAATCTTGTTCTCCTCATTCTCGGTTCGCAGTTCAATTTTTGGAGTATAATACCAAGGAAGATCTTCTTTGCTCTGTTGACTAGTTGCAACAAATGTGATTGAGCTTATTACACCATCTGGCGTTGATAAATAAAGAGTTGATATCGTTGACCCATCCTGCCCTGAGTGTTCATGACAGTAACCCAAAAACAATTGAATTTTACTATTCGGTACATCAACTGTGAAGTAGGACTTATTGAATTTCAAAAATGGTTCATCCGATTTGTAGTTAAAGAGCTCCCCATAATTTTCAGCCCCACAGCAACCATATTCGACCGCTTGAAAATAGTTGGATTCAAATTTTAAGTCATCGTTATATTTAGTGGTTTCCCAGAATGGTCTATTTGGATCAGTAGTTTGAGCGTAGACAATCGTTGGAAATTTTTCTGCACCAGTGAAAGTTCGCTCGACTACTTTTCTTATTGTGCCGTGTTCGAAATGCTGATGGAAAGTTACATTTCTGGAGGTTTCCAGTTTGTCGCCAGTTATTGGATCTGCGTAGACTCTGAAATAGGCATTGGTTTCATTCGAAATTGATGGACTAAATAAATCTTGCGTTGCCAGGTTTTCAAACTTCAAAATCTGTTCAATATTAGATTTGTCAATGGCAGTTAGTTTGTCATCAACATTTGCATTTGTTGGTTTGTACCAGCGCTTAGTTTCAAAATAATCTGATAAGCCCTTTGAACTAAAAATGTAACCATATCTGGCAAAGATTTCATTCCTCATTAATCTCAGTTCATCTGCTGACTTACCTTTCAAAACAAAGTCAGGAATTGTCTGCTGGTCTGGTGTTTGTCCAACTGCTAAGAGTTGAATGGATAAGAGTGCTAAAAGGATTAGTTTCTTCATGTAGAAAATTATTGACAACGGTCTAGTATGTATATGGTCGTGCCTCCTGCTACAGGCAGGTGCCACCCTACATAAGTCAATGCCAATCTAGGTTTTTTTGTGTTCCTGTTCAAGATGCAGAAAACCTTATAGAGCCCTGGCGAGCCGTTAAAGCTATTTGACTATTTGTTGGCTACTTTGTTGGTCAAGAAGAACAACAAAGCTGCTGTGCTGCTTTTACATTCACTCGTATTAGTTTATTTTTCTTTTTATAATTTTACCTTCTTTCGTAGCTAAAACATAGAGGACAATCCCAATAAGTAACAAGAAGATGGCCGTAAAAATTGAACCTTCAACCCCCACAGCTCCGCCTGTAAATATTTCAGGGCCATTTAGTTTCGATTGAATGATACTCCCCATGTCATCAAGACCTGTAAGATCTGAACCATAAAAGGGTTGCGCAAAATTCCATCCCAAATGAAAGAAAAAAGGCAACCAAATTCTTTTAGAATACACAAAAAGCATAGCCATAGTGAATCCCCAAACCAAAATAAAAAATACGCTAAATAAGTTGGCATTGGGATTAAACAAATGGTCTGTTTCGAACAGCATTCCGATAATTAAGGTTACGTTAGTGCCCAACCAATTTTCACACTCCCGTATTATTATGCCTCTAAAGAAAAGGTCTTCAATTAGTGCGGCAACCATTAGGAGGCCGAACAGTTTTATGGAATAGTTTGCTGTTGTTATAGCAATAAACTGGTAATAGTTCAAAAAGTATAAGATGGCGATGGATAATGAAATTGTTAAGAATCCTAAAGCAAAACCTCCAAACATTTCTTTCGGCAGGTGTTTTATAGACAGCTCTGTAATTTTTCTTTTGTCATACAAACGAAAGAAAACGTAGTAGCTAAGAAGTAAAACAAGAACAGATACCAAATGGATAATTGGGTCGGCAATATCCTTATCTTGAATTATGCCATAAAAGAATGGCTTTGATACAAAGTTTTGAAATCCAACAAATAGTGAAAAGCAGACACCAATTCCTATGATCATTTTTGTAATTGGAAAAAATAGCACTCTCTTGATTATTCTATTCATAGGATTTTTTAGACAGAAATAAGGATTGTTTCTCGGCTTTGACGCTATAAGTCCTTGGTGAGTTACAATTTGTATAACCCTGTGTCAGCTCTTAAGGAGAAATAGCTGTTACTAAAGTAGACCCTTATCCTACTCAGAGTTACCTGAAAAGAACGCTGAGACTTGCAAACGTCAGCCTTCAGAATCCACTGCGAGTGACGCTGAGGGAATTAATTTGTAGGTAGTTTATCGTTCATTTAACCAGTCTTCAATCGCATCGAGAAATCCAGCGCATCGCTTATAAGGCAAATTGTTATCCTGGAATTCATAGAATCCTCCAGTCTCGCATTCGAATACATTATGGTTGCAATTTGGGAATGATCTTATTGTTAAGTCCGCCAATGTCTTTTTATATAATAATTTGGTTTTCTCCCAGTCTACGTTCATGTCACTTTCACCAAATAACGCTAAAACAGGAGTTTTAACTTTTGATAAGATCAAATCAAAACCTTCAACAAGAACCTGTAATCCAGTCTCTTCATCAAGCTTTTCTTTCATGAACGATTCTTGACTACTATAATATTTTTCTGCTCTTCCCTCCTCACTACGCTCACCGATAGTACCATTCGTAAACCGCAACCAAAATGGGTTCTTCCGGAGATCTTTAGTGGCATTCATAAATGTTTCAAAACTTCCCCCAGAGTGAAAGATTTTTGTTCCCTCTAACCATTGATTAACAATTGTGTCAATCGAATCTTTAGGCAGCCCATTAATTCGTAAGTTTTGTTGGAGTAGGTAACCGAAGTTTTCTTTATCATCCACACCACTTACTGAAATCCAAAACCCAATGTCTTTGTATTGGTCTATTACGATGGGGTTTATCCAACCTGCCCTGCTAAATCCCAACAAACCAATGTCATTTGAGCCTGCTATTTGCTTTACTTTCAAAGTATTGATAGCTGCTATAACCTCCGAGGCGCTATTATGAACTGACTGATTGTAATTGAAAGTGCCACCACTTTTTCCACATCCCATTTTATCCCACATATAAGTGGCATAACCTGTTTTTACGATTGTTTCTCTTATGTCTGAATACCATTCCTGAGCTACGGCATTCGTTTTTCCTGATCCATGAATTATAAGCACAATTCCATTAGGCTTTTGATCCTTCGGAAGGTTCAATACTCCGTTCAACAGCACTCCTTCAAATTCAAAGTCAATAATTTGTCTATTACTTTGGGCAATTGAACTATTAACAATCAGAAACAAGATGGTTATTACAGTGATCCTTTTCATTTTTCCTTTTACCTCCAATGCCGGTCATCAATTCGATAATAATGAGCATAAAGCCCTCGATGCCTTTCATAGTTTTTTCCAGTAAGGACTAATGAATTACAATAAGGTTGCAATTAGTGGAAAGAGTTGCCTCAAAACTAAGAGAGCACAAGCGAGACCCTTGCGCTAGTTGGGGGGCGGTTCGCATATTTATATTGTGCTTTGCGAGCGAGTTATTCAAATACAATATCATTTGTAGAGAGCTTCATCTTAGCAACAAATTCTTTAGGAGGATAACCCGTAATTTTTCGGCATTCTTTTATAAAGTGCGATTGATCATAATAGCCAAACTCTAATGAATCGGCTAGCCTTTTATTCGGTTGGGTTTTTAGCTGTTTTGAAACCTTTTCGAAACGAATTACTTGTAATAGCTCTTTAGGTGTTAAATTAAACTGTTTTCGAATCCATCTTTCCATCGTTTTTTCAGACATATTAATATCTCTAGCAAGATCGGTAACCTTTAGACTCTTAGTTGCTCCATCTTCTATCAATTGCATTACCTCAACTATTTTCTTATCTACTGATTTCCCTTTTACAGAATGTTCTATTATAGCATCCAGCGCTGCTACATCAATTTTTGGGTTTTTATACACAATTCGGGAGAGAATCTTTTTTTGCTCAGGTCCTGAAATGAATTGCTCCATCCCAAAATTTTTCGGGCTTGTTAATACTCCTTCAAATAATGGGAGGCTTAGCACGGTCAGGTTGAGCTTTATGTTCAGGCAGATGAGATTAGAAGGAATGCAATATATTGACGTTTGATTGGTGGCAGGCAATATACCGGAACGATCACTTTTAGTCAGTGAATTTGATTCAATGTCCCACTTAGTAAACTCACCTTTTTTAATCAAGTAACATTCTATTTTCCCATTCGGAATAGTTTTAAAGAATGCTGGCTTCTCGATAATAAATAATTGATACCTATCTACATATTTGGCTACAATTGGAATCCTTGGATGTTCTTCAATTAGCAACATTCTGTCTAATTTTTACAATTATTCAAAAGATCAAATCTCTAGTTTGCAACGTGAACCAGATATTAAATAATGTAAAAAATTAGAAATGAAAAAACAAAGGTTAGTGTTGGCTATGATATGTTTCAGTTTGATTACAGTGGCCCAAACTAAAATTGAAATAGATGGAGGTATAAAGGGAGAACGTTTTTCCCTCGAAAGGAATTGGGGTAACCTAAATTATGAGGTATTTGGAAAGGGGGATCCTCTATTGATTCTTCATGGGAACGGTGGGTCTGCCAGAGGAAAATATCATATAATTCCGGAACTATTACAATTTCATCAGGTAATTGCAGTAGACAACAGCTGTCATGGTTTAAGCGATTGTCCTAAGGACAATTTAAATTACTTTGATATGGCAGATGATGTTATCGCGTTGATGCAGCACTTAGGGTATGAGAAATACAGTATCTGGGGGCATAGTGACGGTGGCATTTTAGGTTTAATTATTGGATATAAATTGACCAGCCGAGTAGACCGTATGTTGCTCTCTGGAGTAAATACTAAATTATCCGGACTGAAACCAGAACTGGTCAGTGTAATGAAAAATTATGAGCAAATACCGGACGCCAAAACAAGGACTCACATTTCATTAATGGTAAATCAGAAGGAAATACCGATGGACAGTGTCCGTAAAATTAATGTTCCAGTCATGCTTATGGTGGGTGATAGGGATGCAGTGTTAATGGAGCATACGATGGAAATATTCGAAGCTTTACCTATGTCAAATTTATGTGTACTGCCTGCTTCATCCCATTTTATCGGTAATGAGAAGCCAAATCATATCATCTATTGGATTAAGGAATTTAAAAAGCCATTTTCAGCCCCATCGACTGTAGAAATAGCCAATCAAATGGCAAAATCACTTTTTGGAAATTAAAGGTGGAGACATTGAAATAACATATTCTGGGCTCCTGTGTTTTTCTAACTCAGAGCTTCTGATCGCACTAAATCGCCATGATTCATACAATATGTTAGTTACAGTTTATTTTACAAAATACATGTCCAATTCTCCTTTTCCCTTTGCAAAGATCTTTCCTCGAGAATGACATTTAAATTTGTTTTGAACTAGTTCATGAGTAGTTGAAGATATATTGATTTCACCAGCTTTACTAGCGGACTCTATCCTGCTAGCTGTATTTATCGTGTCACCAAAAAGATCGTATGCAAACTTCTTTTTACCTACAACACCAGCTACTATAGTTCCGGTATGTATCCCCACCCTCATCCTCCATTGTATATCATTGCTTTTATTTCTCTCTTCAAGGAAGGCTAACATCTGTTGTGCTGCTGTGATACAATTAACAGCATGATTAGTAACCTTTTTTTCAAGGCCAGATGCAGCCATATACGCATCACCAATTGTTTCAATCTTTTCAACTTCCGTTTCTTCCATAATTTCATCGAATCTTCCAAAAATGTCATTGAGTTCATTGACCAAAGTGATTGCGGGTATGGATGCTACTAGTTCCGTAAAACCTTCAAAATCAGTAAATAGAATAGTTACATTCTTGTGCCTTTTAGGAATTGTCTTACCACTTTCTTTTAAGTCCCTAACTATGTTTGCAGGTAGGATGTTATGAAGAAGATCATCTGATTTATTTTGCTCAGCTATTAATGAATCTTCTGACCTGTCAATTAACACAGACAAACTCCATATAAGTGTGAGACAAATGAAGCCAGTGATGGTCATATTGACTACCTGCGATAAATAGGGATCCATAGCGCTATAATGCGCATTAAGGTTTGATTGAAGTAATACCGTAACAAGCAACATCAAGCAAGCCAGTATGCTGAAACCATGGGCTGCTTTCCTCGCCTTTCGAGGAAAAGTCATGTAGGGTAGAATGATTATCAAAAAAAATATGACCGCAACGCCTGAGGAATAGCCCAACAAATACAGAAATAAGAGAACTGATGTCAGCGATGAAATGGTTAGCCATATGGAAGCCAGGGTCCGCCAACCTTTTTTGTTAAAAACTAAGACCAGGAGAAACATTAACCCTAACGATACATTGCTTCCGTAAATTATCGGGGACGCAATAAGGGTAATTGCGATAATTGCCCAAATTGTATTATACATAGCACCAAGAATGGCGGCTATATTAGTTACTTGTAGATACCTGGTTTCAGTAGTGGAAAACTCCTTATTAGTGCCAACATTAACTATTTTTTGAAAGTATAGAGATTCGTTTTTAGGATCAATAGGCATTTAGTTTTCCTTATTTTTCAAATTCACGTTATTACTTTTCAATTGTAGCTAACGCCTATGTATGTGATCCTGCTTGCTGTAGGCAGGTGCCACCCTACATTAGTCAATACCAATCTAGGGCTTTTTGTGCTCCTGTTCAAGATGCATAAAAACTTATAGAGCCCAGGCGAGCCGCTAAAGTTATTTGGCTATTTGGTAGCTACCTTGTTGGTCAAGAAGACCAACAAAGTACAGTTAGCCAACGTTTTTCTCATAATTTTTATCGCACTCCTATTGACGGGTTGCGTATCATAAATACGCCAATCCATAAAAACCATATGATTTGGCCAAGCCCAAAAATTTCTGTAAAGATTTCTAATGGGTAGATAGTTAGGATTCCTGCTATCCCGATTATAATACCCAGAAAATTTAATGGTTTTAAAAATTGTTTCTCTCTCAATGCAATGATACTCAGTAATAAAACCCAAATTCCTCCAACGACCTCATTTCCACCGCCAAGTCCTTCAGCGATAATTGTGACACTAGACCACACTGACATTGCACGCTCTGGATCTTTAGCACCCATTTCGATTACTGAGTTGAGACCGATGTTTGCTATCATTCCGCTCGCAATAACTAGTCCCACCCAAATTATTCCAAAAACCGTAGTTAGTTTTGAAAAGTCTGATGAATAGTTTTTTAATCGCTGGTGAATGGACAGAACCAATACTGCTAATAAAGTTCCAAATAGCACATAGCTAACCAGGTTCAATATGGATAGAATTAGGTAATTGTTTGATAGGAAATTCAATTCATCGACTGCGCTAGCGTTTGCATTTGGGTAAACTAAAATACCTCCATAAACGATGAAAGCTGCAATGTAGATGAGTGCCTCTAAAATGGCACATGCGCCACCTATTTTTTGTAAACTTTTTTCATTCATACTTTCTTGTATTTAATGTGAAAGACGATTCAAAAACCACTTTGTCACTGTATTTTACTTCATGTTTGCTGACAAGCCAAGAATTGTAACTCCTGACTTGTCAGACTATAGCTTAAAATTTCCAGCCTAAGTAAATCTGAGGCTCCAAAAGAAAGTAGTTTCTCCACTTATCATTCAACTCCTTAAATCCATCAGGGGCATTGTTATCAGACGTCCAGAGCATACAATTAATCTGCGGTTCTATGAAAAAATGTTTTTTCTTACCAAATGCGATATGGTAACCCAAATGATACGATGTATAAAGTTTAAAACCATTTTCAATTTTATTACCGTCCAGATCCAAATAGGTTTGAAATTGGGGTAGCACTTCAGCAGTTGCAAATAACCCTTTCCATAGCATACGTTGGTACGTTATGCCTATACCTGCTGTTCGCACATGTCCCGGATAGTATTCACTTTCAGATTCTATCTTATCCAAAAGACCATCCCACCATGTGATTCCCATTGGCTGAAACAATCGAAAGTGGGCAAACTTCAGTCCTATGATGTTCTTATTATCCAGATTCCGTTTTACATGAAGCTCTAAGTGTTGTACACTTGTGCGATCGTTCCATTTATCCACGATAAGTCCTTCAGGAACAAAATAAGGTATACTTACCCTGTACTTATAGTCAACGTCATTTTCTTTACCCACTGGTGAGTTAGTTTGAGCAAAAGCACTAAATGCGCTAAAAAATAAAAGAATTGTAATTAGATTTTTCATGATACTAAATTTTAATTGCGACAAAGCACTTCCCGTTATTGTTAGTTAGTAAAGGGAAAGGAATCATCATCCGATGATTATTTACTCTGCTTATCAATTTGATAATGCAAAGATGGAGTGAAAAGGAAGGTGAGTCGTTCTGAAATGAAATTCCGAACTTAATAGTGAGATTTGGGACTTTTTGAACAGTCCTAAATTTGATTAGATCTCAACCAGGCTTTGGGTGTCATCCCTTCGACTTTTTTAAAGAAGGCATTGAATACAGTTTTAGAGTTAAAACCGCTTTCATAAGCTATCGCTAAAAGGGTAAGGTGGCTATTGGCAGGATTTAGGGCATTTTCTTTAAAGTTCTCCAAACGAAAACTATTGATGTATTCATTGAAGTTTTGGCCAATTCGCTCATTCAGCAACCAGGAGAGCTTGTTACTGCTAATATTCACGTTTTCGGCTAGCTCGCGTAAAGATAAAGATGGGTTTTGAAACCACTTTTCTTCTTTCATTCCTTTTTCAAAAAATTCTAAAACCATGTCGATTTCACTAACTGACATTAATGCTTTGGGAGGGGCAATTCGTATTTGTTTTTCGGAATCAGGTGGTAATAGTTCTATACGGAAAGCAGCTTGTTTTAAATCCTGGAACCTCTGATACTGGTGCAAAGGTTTAAGCAGTGGAATATTCATAAAGTTTATGATTAGACCGGTACGCATCTTGATGTTTTCTTCCAAAAAGTCCAATGCCATTTCGTGTTTGTCCATATGGACCAACAAAAAAAGCTGCCAGGGAAAAAGCGTTCCTCCTGAGTCTTCTTTTATCATTGAGCTCACCCTGCTGATATCAATATCGATCTTATCTTCTGAATTGACCAACTTGTACAATACTCTGCATTCTTCTGGTCTCTCAGCCAAAGGGGTTTTATCTAAGAAATCATTTAGCTTTTCGTAATCTTTCAAAAGAATTAAGCAAAGTTGTTTTAATGCGATGGAATGTGTGAAATCCGGATTGATGTTCAAGGAGGTTTCTATACATTCTAAAGCTTTCGTGTAGTCCTCGTTTAAATAATGAATATTTGCTTTGGTAAAATAATGATTGGGAGACAACGGGTTTATTTTTAAAATATTATCAGTATGCCAGTGCGCTTTTTCGAAATAACCTACTGCTGTATACAATTCGCATAAACCTTCTTCTGCTTCCGTATAGGATGGATTAAGTGCTATTGCTTTTTGGAAAAATTTATGCCCATTGATAAAATCCCATTGACCCCAAAAGGACAATGTCGCTTTACTAAAACACCCTACATAGGATTGTTTGTCCAGATTAAAACCTTTGCTGAGATTCTCTTCTGACATCTGCAATAAGCCTTTATTATTTCCCCAGGATCCTGCCATGGCGTAACAATATGCTAAACCAAAGTAAGGCAAAGCAAATGAGGGGTCGATCGCTACACATTGTTCATAGCGTTCTATGGCATTTGCGATTCCTGGTCCATCCCACATTAAATGCTGATAGCGACCTTTAAGATAAAGGTTGTAGGCCTCCATATTTTGTGTAGGCGCCTCAACCAGATGTTCTTGAATATTGAGGTGACCAAAATTTTCCCGGATCTGGTCAGCAATGTGTAAACTTATTTCATCTTGTAGTGCAAATATGTCCTCTAAGTTCCGATCGAAATTTTTTGACCAGAAGTGAGTGCCGTCATTAGTATTGATTAACTGTGCCGTAATACGAACCTTGTTTTTGGCTTTTCGGATGCTGCCTTCTAAAACAGTACTTACCCCTAACTGATTGCCAATGGTTCGCACATCTATATTTTTATTTTTAAATGCAAAAGAGGATGTGCGGGCAATGACTTTCAAGCCCTTCACGGTGGTTAGCGCGTTGATTATTTCTTCAGTAATGCCATCGCTGAAGTATTCGTTCTCAGGATCGGCACTCATATTAACAAAAGGGAGAACCACGATGGACTTATTGGATGATGATATAGGAAGGTGTTCGCTCATTTCACTCCAAAATAGCGCTTTTTGTGCTTCCTTTCAAGGTCAGAAAACCTCCCAACTAGCGCAAGCGTCTCACTTGTGCTCTTGTACTCCTAAATTATTATCGAATTTCGCTCAAACAACACACAGCTCAATCAATCCTTTCTTGTCGTAAAAATCCCTGGCACTACTGTATAAATAATCCTCTTCATTTTCATGGCTTTTAATTTTTGTTCGCCTCTGTATTTTATTATTGATCATTCAGATTGTGCTAATCGTGTTTAAATCTATTTTTCTTTTCTTCCCTCTTAATTCTATACTTCCTAAAGGTATTAATTTATATCCATCAGTATCAGAAATAAGATCAAAGGTCTCCTTAGAAAGCAAGATGTCTACCCTGTAGTGATTACATTGTTCTTGGATTCGAGCCGTGGTATTTAGTACATCCCCTGAATAGATGATATCCTTCTTGATAACACCAACTTCACCAGCCATTACAAGACCATAATGAAGACCTGACTTGAATTCTGGGATGACCTCATATTTCTTTTCGTAGATTGGCCCTAAATCAGTAAGTTTTGTCTGAATTTCAGTAAAGCACCGAAGACAATTCGCATTTCGAATCCCCTTTTCAATCGACCATGAGATTACAATTTCATCTCCAACATATTGATATATTTCGCCTTCATTGTTAAGAATCGTATTGGTGATGTCGGCAAATACATCATTCAGTAAATTAAAGTATTTCTCATTGCCTATTTTCTCAGCAATAGTAGTTGAAGAACGCATGTCCATAAACATAAAAATTCTTTCCTCTTTTTTCGGTTGGTGGTAATTTCCTGCGAGGAATTTTAATAATATACCAGGGCCAAATTTATCGTTGACTTGTAATAAGAAAAGTGTGAAAAGTGTGATAGTACCCCACAAAATGAAATTTGTAATTAAAGTCGGATTAAGAACGAACCCCAAAGTCGTTTTAATGGAGTCAAACGTAATTCCAAGTAGGCCATATTCTCCTATCAACATCGCAAGTGAGGCTATCAAAGAGACGAGCACAAAAATCAAGACGTAAGCTATGAGCGTTGTGAGCATAGCGTATTTGAAGGATCGCCTACGGAACAACTGGCTATTAACCCAAACAAGCAAGACCCCACCAAGTAACCCAGCTATTAGCCCGACTAATATGGTTGTTAGAAAATAAGAGCTAACGTTGAATTGAGGTGAGGGACCAAGGGAATAGGGAGAATTGATTGCCGTATAATTGAAAAAAAAGATGAAAACATTTATTAGAACGTAACCAATGGTAATTATGGCTACCTTACTGAGATTCATTTTTAACTGTCGGGATAATTTCATCTTATGAATGCTAACGCCCGGCTAAAATGAGTATGCGCCCCAGTAGTCAGACTTGAATAAGTTCAATGATAATAGACACTTTGCAAAGTACGGAGTTCGCATATTCATTTTAGCATTTGTTAAAAACTTTTACGTTTCCCAGAGTTTAATAGGGATTATGTTCCAACACCATAATATAATCATCCATTGCAAAAAGAGAGAGAAAATTATAATGTCGATGTTCCAGCCGTTATCATTTTTCCAAGAGATTACTATACCGTAGAGTAATGAAAAGGGAAGTACTCCTGTAATAATGGTCAATAATAAATTACCTATTGTCAAATCTCCCAGTTGGTTAAATGACTGAAAAAAGAAAAATGGGATAGGTACAAGTAGTAACAAAATAGAGAGACATGGAATAAATAGGGCATGATTAATAGAGAAACGCCTTCGCTTTATCAATACAAGTAACCCTTTTGCTAAAATACTAAACAGTCCGAGTATGCCTAAGCCCAAGCTGATCCAAAGTAAACCCAAATAAAGAGGACTTACCTTTTCATAAGATGCTAAACCATCTGAATATATTTTCTTTCCATTTTGCTCATAGAAAATATGAGATGCCCTTACACGAGCTTCTTTTCTGTACAGATTGTTTTCTACTTCAAATAATGAGTAACTTTTTTGTTGTAAAGACTGGACAATCAACTTTCCTTGTGCTTTATCTTGTTTGATTCTTATGCTATTAAATAGTAAATCGAGATAGGCAAACAGTTCAAATCTAACAGGTGCTAATTTGTAGTAACCTTCTAAACTCTTAATACTTAAAGAAGATTCTGAAATAGTGGTTGATGGGTCCGGATGGGGGATTTTTAGTTGCTTTATAAAAATCTCATTGAATGCTTGATAATCAGCAGTTTCACTATCTGTATTGAAACTCACAAAAAATGCCTTCTTTTCTTTCGGAAACAAATAGAATGTCGCTCGGTATCCGATTACATTTCCCGAATGATAGTAGCCAATAACACCATATCTATCTCTATAACTTAAACCAAATTGATACCCTCTATTTAAACCCCTTTTATTCACTTCCGTACTAGTTGGTTTACCCATTGACCCCAATAATTCAGAATCAATGAAGGGCTGATCCTGAATTTTGCCGTCACCCATAAGGAATCGAGCAAGTAATGCCATGTCGAAAGCAGTAGTTGTAAACTGTCCAGCCGGACGTAGGTACATAGGTACACTTTGTTGAATAGCACCTCCATCAAAATGACCCATCGCTAGATCAGCATCATCTTCCTGAGACACAAATTGAAAGGTGCTATTTTTCATATCCAATGGCGCCAATAAGTTCTTATCAAGGTAGATTTCGTAAGGTATGCCTGATATACTTTCAATGACTGATCCTAATAGGGTATATCCCATATTCGAATAAGAATAACGGCTTCCGGGCTTTGTTCTTATAGTTAAAACATCTGGATCTCGGCTAAATACCTCCGATAATGGGGTTTTGGTTTGAGCTTCCTCACTAAAAACTTGCCAAAACCTGGCGTCTTCTAACCCTGATGTATGATTTAAGAGGTCTTTTACTGTTACTTCCCGAGTTTCCTGCCAGGGGCTTTTGAATGAAATAAAAGGAACTAATTGCTCAACAGGGGTTTCTAAATCAATTTTATTTTCGGTAACCAATCTAAGAATTCCAGAGGCAATCAGTGTTTTAGTAATAGAACCAATTTGTATTTTATTCTCAGTTGTTAGTCCTTCGCCTGTGGCGGCATTCTTTAAACCGACTGCCCCTGTTGAAATAACTCCATTGTCAACCATTGACCATGAAGCACCAATCAGCTCTTCTTGTTGTAAAGTTTTTTTTAATACCTTATTAAGGTCATCATCAGATTGCGCTAATAAGCTCGATAGGACAAAAAAATAAGCAATGGAACAAGTGAATATCTTCATATGAGAAGGACGACTAAAGTGTCGTTTTGTTACGAT
>JBATLM010000214.1:0-14275 GCA_049289315.1 Cyclobacteriaceae bacterium | reverse complement strand
AATTGACGATGTGTATAAATTGGCAGATGAGCTTGGGGTTGATGAGGTGGCGCTTAAAACTGCTCAAATTTATGATTATAAGAATGGGTCCGACTTAATTCCTATTAACGAAAAGTACTCCCGTTATAAAAAAGGGGAGAACGGTTCTTACAGTATTAAAAACAGTTTGCTCAATCATTGCTGGAAGATGTGGCACAGTTGTGTTATTACATGGGATGGTAAAGTGGTGCCATGTTGCTTTGACAAGGACGCTCATTTTGTATTGGGCGATTTAAAAGAAAAATCCTTTAAAGAAATCTGGACTCAGAAGAAGTATCAGAACTTCAGGCAGTCTTTGCTGCGGTCGAGGGAAGAAATAGAAATTTGTAAGAATTGTACGGAGGGTACTAAAGTGTGGGCTTAGGCAGAAGCCTTCTTTTTGGCAATCGTTTTTTGAATGGCCTTTATATCAAGCGCACCACATGAACCACAACCAGATTCACATTCTGTTGATGTAAATGATTTATAAATCATCCAACCCAAATAGCTCACAGCAGCGATTACCAGAATACCGACAAGAATAGATTGAATCATATCACAAATTTAGTGAATTGTTGCATTTTTAAGAATGACTCCAATTTGCAGAATCGTTGCTATCGTTAGGAGATAAGCCCAAAATGTCACCCTTTGTGTTAACGCCTAAGCCTAAAACGGTTCTGTTGGCATAATTAAAGTAACTCACCACTTGATTGATTTCAAGAATCTCTCCATCATCCAAACCAGTTCTTCTCAAAGAAAGGATATCACTTTCATTAATTGGAGAATTAAAAAGGGTCAATTTCTTGGCATATGAGGCCCCCTCAGCATATTTCTCTTCAAGGCATTTTTCCATTTGATCAGACTGAACACATTCCATTATTTTGGAAGACTTTACCTCATCATTCACCAGCCTTCTAAGTCCTTCGAAATGATGCTCAACACAATAAGAGCACTCATTCAAGTAACTAACATATACCCCTAATGTTTCCAAGTACCATTTGGGCAGGGTGTTGTTTGCATTGTGAAGTACATTTTTATACAGATTCATGTGACCTAAAAGGCTGTGCGGCCTAAGGCTATGAACTGATAAAATGTTGTCGATATTATTATTAGGCCCTTTAACACGATCGTACAATTGACGTAGTACCTTATCGGATTCTTCGTATTTAATTTCTTTGATCCAACTCATAATACTTTGTTAATAACCCCAGTGCCTTTTGATTACCTCTACCATCTCTGGTTGGATTGCTCCGGCCGCACAGATTTCACCTCCATATAGAAATTTGTTACCTCCTTTGAAGTCAGTTACTTTACCACCAGCCCTTTCTACTATTAAACTGCCCGCAGCCACATCCCAAGGATTTAGATTATATTCAAAGAAACCGTCCATTCGTCCGCAAGCTACATACGCCAAATCTGTGGCAGCACTCCCTAGCCTACGTACGCCATGAGTTACTTCAAGAAATGTTTTGATTATCTCAAGGTACTCTTCTCTTTTATCGAAATGATAATAAGGAAACCCTGTCGCTAAGAGACTTTCATTTAAAGATTTGGAATTAGAAATTTTGATCTCTTCTCCGTTGCATGAAGCAGGACCATCTTCAGTAGCTGAAAAACATTCCATTTTAGAGACCTCGTGCACAACGCCAAGTATAATTTTATCCTCACGGGCAAGGCCTATGCTCACCGCAAAAGGGGGAAGCCCGTGCGTGAAGTTAGTAGTGCCATCTAGAGGGTCAATAATCCAACGATACTCGTTTGAGCCTTCCGATGAAGTGCCTTCCTCAGCTAAAAAGCCTGAACCGGGTAAAATCACTTTTAGGGCCTTTACTAGCTTTTTCTCTGCCTCTTTATCTACATAGGAAACAAGATTGTTGGGACTGTTTTTATGCTCAATCTTATTTTTGTCAAAATTCTTTGCCTCTTTACTGATAAAATTGGCCACCTCACTGCTGAGCTCAATTACATCCATCTCCATTTGGGCCAAATCCATCATTTCTTAGCAGTTTTTCTTTTGACTAAGGTAAACAATAGAATTAACACTGAAACCCAGGCTGCAGTTCGAGGAATGAACTCTCCATTGGAGTTATAGCCACCATTTTCAAGAAGTGATGAAGAGTAAAGTTGCATCATCTCGTCTCGAGAGACACTCTCAGCGGTTATGGTATAGGAATAGGCAATGGGGCCAACCACCGCGATGATGAATAATACAACGAATATCCAGTTTACCTTTTTTTCGGTGAGTACTGCCTGATAAAGTAAAGTGTTGGACAGAAGTACCCATAGCGATGCCCCAAGGTATCCGGTATTATGATTCCAAGCTATCCACTCTGGTTTTAAATAGAATAAATCAGCCAGAAAGCTTACGGGAAATGGTGACCATTTTAATAAAGTATATTCGGCAGCTAACCAAAAAATAGAAAGCGTGATAATGCTAACTCCGGGACCGAGACTTTTTCTCACAAATGTGTAGCCCAAGAATGACAAAGTAAGGAGAATGGCTTGTGCTACAATAGAAGGAAGTTGACCCAATGAAAAAAGACTACCAGCAAAAAAAGAGACAGACAAGCCAAGTAGTACAAGTTCCAAAGAACTCCACATTGATTTTTCCTTACGGTTGTTAACAGCAATAGCGATAAACGGGGCAAAGCCAATGAATGCCAATAGCGGAAACGAAGGCATCATCCAGGCCAGGCTGAATAAAATGGTGCCGCCAATGAAAAGATAAGGAGTTCCGATGCTATTCTTTTTTGCCATCGATTACAATCACGATTTCGCCCTTTACTTTATGCTCGTTAAAATGAGCCGCTACTTCTTTTAATGTACCAGTAATGGTCTCTTCGTGAATTTTGGTAAGCTCTCTCGAAACTGAAATTCTCCTTTCTTCATCGAAAATCTCCAGCATTTGGGTCAGCGTTTTTTCAAGCCGATGAGGAGATTCATATACAATGACAGTGCGTTCTTCCTGTGAAAGTTTTTTTAGAAGTGTTTGTTTTCCTTTTTTGTGGGGTAAGAATCCTTCAAACACAAAACGATCTGTAGGAAACCCAGACTTGACAAGTGCCGGTACAAAGGCAGTTGCACCAGGTAAACATTCGAGTTTGATTCCTTCCTGAAGACAAGCCCTTGTGAGTAGAAAGCCCGGATCGGAAATGCCAGGTGTACCGGCATCACTTACCAAGGCCATTGTTTCTCCTGACTTCATTTTCTCTACCAGGCTTGTTAATTTTTTATGTTCATTGAAAATATGGAAGCTGACTAAAGGCTTTTGTATGTTGTAGTGCTTGAGCAGAATTCCGGACTTGCGCGTATCCTCTGCAAGAATAATATCTACTTGTTTTAAAATCTCCAGCGACCTCAAAGTGATATCACCAAGGTTTCCAATGGGAGTTGGAACGAGATACAGGGAAGTCTTATCCAGGCTCACTTTGTTAACTTGTCTATAGCTTCAGCTAACTGGCGGTCTTTTTCTGTTACTATGTTACCGGCATCATGCGTGTTGAGTTCGATGGTAACTTTGTTATAAACATTCGACCAATTGGGGTGGTGATTCATTTTTTCCGCCAGTATGGCCACTCGGGTCATAAAGGCAAAGGCTTCGCTAAAATCCTTGAACTGAAATGTTTTTTTGAGCTTATGGTTTTCTTCTATCCACATGACCTTTTGAATTGATTGATTATAAAGTTACTACTAAAAGCACTAAACCACAGGCAACCTAAAGGGCAATAATGCCTTCAATGCCCGATGCATTCTGGTAGATCTCAATCACGGCTTCAGTGGAGGGCATCATTGTTTCTACTGTAAAGCTGGTATAATTTCCATTTTTTGAGGCTCTTTCACTGGGGGTGTGCATGGGAAATAGCTTCCGCACTTCCTCTTCCTTTCCTTTGGGTACAATAAACTTGAAAGTGTACAAAGAGGGCCAGGCGTAATGGTTGTCTAGTTTTTCCCGGAAGGAATCAAGCCAGTTTTGATCTATCATAAAATAAAAAAGACTCCATCCGGGCTACGAATGGAGTCTCAGTTAGTATTGTTTGCTAATAAAATAAGTAACGTTTGTCTTCAATATTGGCACCTTTTTTCAAGGCCTCGGCAATACTCAGTCCGGTTTGACTATTGAGCATTTGCAATTTTTGGTTCTTAAACATGGAGTAATCTCCAAGTTCTGGAGCGATGGTCTTATTTCCATTCTCAATGATCAGCACCCCATTTTGGCCAACGATTGGTCCAGAACGAGCTCCTGATTCTAATGCAAATGCCTTTCCAACTGCAATGGGATCAATGCCTACGCCAGGAAGAGAATTTGAATTCAATTTAAGGTCACTTGAAGAGTTGACAGATGCGTCTTCACCATAGGCGGCAGCGATATCATCAATGGTACCTGACAGCCCCTTAAGCTTTTCCGTAATTTTTTGACCTTTTACCTTATTTTTAACCAAAGGAGTGATTTCCTCTTTTACATCTTCAAAAGACCGGTATCCTTCTTCAGTCTCCTTGGTCATCACAGCCACAGTATAGCTGGTTTGTACATCGAATACATCCGATACTTTACCAACACTTGCATCACGGAACAGCCACAATACAATCTGGCGCGCATCGTCTAACGTATTCACTCTACTTGCATTGGTGCTTACATCTTCTGCGTTATAGACAGTCAATTTTTCCTCTGCTGCCTTCTCTTTGAAATCTTTCAATCCTGAAACACTGCTTGCAAACAAATCTGCTTTTCTATAGGCTTCATTTTGAGTTTCATCACTTGGTGTAATGTCGCGCTCTATCGTTGCCACTGTGTATGATGTGTTGTCTTTTAAGCTTGTTACGTCAATGATGTGATAACCAAATTCGGTTTCTACAAGATTGCCTATCAAACCTGTAGATCTTGAATTAAATACGGCACTTTCAAATGGTTTTACCATCTGACCTGAAGTAAAATACCCAAGGTCACCACCTCTTGAAGAGGTACCATCAGTACCAAATTCAGCGGCTTTTTGAGCAAAGTTTGCTCCTGCCATTAGATCGTTTAATATCTGCTGGGCGTTATCGCGGGCTGCTCTTTTTGCAGCAGGGGTTTCATCATCCCAACGGATAAGAATATGGCTGGCGCGTGCATTGTAAACGGTATCCCCATTTTTTGAAATTAGCTTGGCTACTTTATAGCGGTCGCCATCCAACATAGGGCCTACCACAGTTCCACTTGTCATAGTGCCAATTTGGTCACTAAGGAAGTTGGGTAACTGATCAGGTGTGTATGTAGCAAATGATTCAGCATTATCAGAATTGATAGCTGCAAATACCGAGTCTTCCTCAGTAGTTCTAAAATCTGCTGCAATTTTGGTTAGTTCATCACGAATATCTGCGGAATCAGTAGCTGATGGGGTAAGCGGAAATGAGATATAGCTTAGGCTGCGTGCTTTCTCAGCCTTATATTTTTCTTTGTTCTTGTTGTAGTAGTCTCTCAAATCAGCATCTGAAGCCGTAACCAATGAGTCGCTCATGGTATAGAATGGAACATAAACGTACTTTACCTCACTTACGTCATTCTGCAGGTGATATTCTCTTTCAGACTCAGCTTGAGTAACGTAGTTAGTTTTAACAATAAGATTCTCAAATTTTATACGCTCTCTTGCTGGCACCAGGTCTGCTCTGAAAATATTCCAGCGCACTCTTGGTTCTGAATTGACAGGTTGATTGTCTAATGATTGGAGGTAAGCGATAAGACTATTTCTGTCAAAGTTTCCAGCTGAATCTGTAAATGACAGCTTGATATTCTCATCAACGTTTTTTCCCTGAATGATATCCCATTCTTCATCGCTGGTTACTTTCACGCCCACATTTTCGTATTGAGGCGTAATGGCATAGCGGGAGATAAGTAGATCCCAGGCCTGTTGGCGTAATGTTGGGCGCTCAAGCTCTCCTGGCTGGCGGCCAAAATTAAGGATGTAGTTGTTTTCTCTCGACTGGACAGCAGCCTGAAATTCTTCCAAAGAGATAGATTTTCCGCCTATTTCGCCTACTACATTATCGTTTCCGGAGAATACGGATGTAGGTCCACTTCCAAATAAGTCATTAAGAACAAATGCAGCGATAGCTACGGTAATAAATCCCACGACCACCTTGGTCATCTTGTTCCTCAAAGTTCCGATCAGCGCCATACCGCGTGTTTGATTAGAGTTAGCCTAAGTTAATTTTTAAAGAGCCGCAAATTTAAGGTCTATTATCAATTCAGCCAAGGGGTAAATCACTTATTGAGCAATTAATTTTGCTGATTATCAGGCAATTAAATAACCCTTATTAGGTGAATAGATCAGCCCGGCACGTCCTGCTTTTCTACAATCAGCTTTACGGTGTCAATGCGGTTATCTTCGGTGGACTGAATGATAAAAACAAAGGAAGAAATGGTGATCGCTTCTCCCTCTTCCGGGAAATCTTCAGTAAACGAGAGTATCATCCCGCCAAGGGTTTCATAGTCACCTTCCGGTAGCTTCCAATCATAGGTATCGTTGAGATAGTCAATTTCGTGCCTGGCGCTTAGTAAAAAGGTTTTTTCATCCAATTGCTGCTCAATAAGATCATCTTCATCATGCTCATCTTCGATCTCCCCAAAGATTTCTTCTATGATGTCCTCCATGCTTACAATACCGGAAGTTCCTCCAAATTCATCCACAACTACCGCAAGACTTTTTCTATCCTTAATGAATTGGATCATTAGCTCATTCACCATCATGGCCTCTGGCACAATATTGATTGGAGTGAGAATTTCGTTGATGGTTTTGGGCTTGGTGAAAAGAGCGGAGGAATGACAATAACCTATTACGTCATCAATAGTATCCTTATAAATAAGGATTTTGGAGTGCCCACTTTCAATAAAGGCTTCCTTTAATTTGTCCAATCCCTCGTCTGATGCAATTCCAATAATCTCTGTGCGAGGAATCATGCACTCCCTTACTTTAACAGTTTTAAACTCCAGCGCGTTGTGAAATATTTTTTTATCCAATTCAATTTCCTCATTCTCATGCTTTACGTTTTGCATGTTGATGAGGTAATGGTTCATATCAGTAAGACCAAAAGCGGGCTTTTCTTCAGAATACTCAAGCCTTAGCACGTGAACAATTACAAGCTTGGACAGGTAAACAATAGTAAAAGTGATGGGTGAGAGAATGTAAAACATGATGCGGAAAGGGATTGCCAGTGCGGCAAGCATCAGGTTGGGGTTAATAAGAAACAGACTCTTCGGGAGAAACTCGGCCGTAAAAAGTATGATTAAGGTGGAAATTACCGTTTGAATCAAGAGCACGTAGAGGTCTCCCTTAAATGCTTCCGGCAAAGTGGATACAAGCCAGGGCTCAATCATTTGCGTGATGAGGATTCCAAAAAGCACCAATGCCAATGTGTTTCCGATCAGTGTTGTGCCAATAAACCAAGAAGGTTTTTTGACGAATTGAGACATAATGCGCCCCCAAAGAACGCCTTGTTTGCCCTGCAGCTCTATTTGCAACTTATTGGCAGAAAAGAATGCGATTTCGATTCCTGAAAAGAAAAAAGAGAAGATGAGTGAAATAAGAATAGGAGTGAATAGCGCTGTATTCATCTATGCTGATCGTTTTCTCATAGAATATATAAAGAATAGAATCATTGATAGCATAATCGCCCAATAGGCATGGCCAAGGCCTGCAGTCATTACCTCGTACGCCCCAACTATAATGAATACTACCGCAAGGGATAGCAAAAGCATGTCAACAAGTTTCATGGATTCACAAAGATAAGCATAATGAATGATTGGTGAATGATCATTCAACGACCTCAAATTCCCCTTCAGGGTTTTTAATGGTATAGTCGGAGAGATCCTGAGCCGCTTCTAAACCGGTGCCGTAGATCACCTCATTTTCCAATTTTATGGTCACAAATTTTTCCGTAAAAATGCGTTTAGTGTCTTGCTTCCAGAATAGCTCTTCCGTATTCAGTTGTTCTTTTTTTTGAATATTAATGATTTCCACTTTGCCTCGGCCGCGCCATTTGTTGTCTTCACTAAAGTAATAGGCACTATTGGCACGTAGCGTAGAGGTAATCTTACCTGTTTCGTCAAAAAATTCAAGGTATAGGCCTTCCGGAAATTCCCTGTCTCCGTTTTCGAATTCAAATACTTTTTGAGCAATCATCTTTACCTTAATCAAATCTTTTTCCGCATAGTACATTTCCACATTTTCGGCCTCACTGAGAGGGCCATGGTATTCAACAGGTTGGGCGGTTTCAGTGGGTGTACATGACACAACAATGAAGCAATTTAGTGCTATGGCACTAATGGATAGGATCATGTTTGTAATCGCCCGTCTTTTTTTCATTGTCTGGAAAACAAAAAGGCTGGCTAAAAGCCAGCCTTTTTAAACTATTATAAATTTATTTAATCTCTGGTATCAATGGCTACTGTTTCTCCAACCCAGCAGCTTACCCTCATGGTGTCGCCTACTTTCCAGTTGAAAAGGAATATCTCTTCTTTTGAAGGAAACTGAGATTTTGCCTGTGCCATTTTTTGACTAGCACCTGCCCTTGAATACATGTTGTACGCAGCAATGTATATTAACCTATCTTCGGCCATATTGGCTCCCTTCTTACAATCGGGGAAGCTGCTGTAATATAAGTCGCCAATTTTTTCGTAGCCTTCCTTATTACCTGCCTCTGCGGCTTTGCGGTAGTACTCACGTGCCCCACTCTTGCTATTTTTCTTTACCTGAATACCGCCAAGGTATATCAACATGTCTCCCTTATCTTCAGGTGTAGTCGCCAACTCCAGAGCTTCTTTCAGCAATACTTCAGCCTTGTCCAGGTTGTCATTACCCATATGTTTCAAGGCCATATTCTTAGCCAAGCCGAAATCCGGTTCAGTCTTGTTAATAAGCTCACCTACTTCAAGCCACAAGGGATCATCAGTACACTTGCCCTGAAGCATGAATCCAAAGATTTTCTTAGCCATGGCAATGTCCGTGGGTGTTTTCCTAAACTTTGGCTCAAGATTGTTCTTGACAAACTCACAATCTACTTTCACCATTCCTATCAACAAATCATCAATCACGCCAACGTATTCTTTGATTTTGGCTACATCCTTTGTTTTACCTGCTGCCTCGTCTTCCTTGATTTTGGCATTGGCTATAGCTATGATTTTATCGTAACGCCCAAGTATTTGCTCATCAGTAAGATTTTTGAGCAATACATGGTTTGCCTGAACAGCTGTCATATAGGCAACCAGGTTACCATCAGTCATTTTGGTACCACTGATTTCAGCTACACGGTCAAACAAAGCAAGCAACTCTACTGACTTGTCTTTGTTCATTACATTATACTTATAAGCATAAAATGCTTTTCTGTTCAAAACGTTTACCTCGTCACCACAGTTTTTGATGCGCATATCATACATCATCAACATGGAGTCAACCAATTGTTGCTTTCTTGTTGGATCTTTCTCCTTTTCAGCAAGATTATCATAGATGTCGGCTCCATCGATATATAATTTAACATGCCAATCAGGAGCGTTTTTTAGCATCCATGTAAATGGCTTTGCTGCTGCCTGATATTGACCCTGTTTCATGGCGTCACCATAAAGGGCTACCTTTTCCTCAGCCATACTTTTGTCTTCAGGCCATTTAAACTCACGACACTGTGCTATTGAATCAAAGTTCAATGCAACAAGCATTATCATTAGAGTACCAGTTACTATTGTTTTCATTGTTTTCATTTCTAGTCAAATCTTCTTTTTATAAACCACTGGTCGTTGAAAGTAACGCCAAAATATAACTTAAAGTAATTTTCTTCAATAGTGTTCGTCTGTAAATTACCCCTCTTGCCTACTTTTATCGCCAAATCCAAGCTTGAAATTCGGCTTACAGGTAGAGTTAACCCAAAATTAATGCCAAAATCTTTCAAGGCATTGCCATTGATCAAATAAGGGGCCTCACTGAGGCTAATGCCTGTTTGGTACGTCATTCGTTTCAGGTAGTTGCTTATCGATCCCGCATCTGGGGTTATTTTTCCGCCAAGAGCAAACTGCCAACCAGACTTGCCACCTGCTAATGATCCATTAAAATCCCTGAAATTGGTATAATCTACATATGTGAAATCTGCACCGACTAACCATTGCAATTCTTTACCAAAAGAAATGCCGGCACCAATTGACTGGGGAATGGTGGTTGTGCTTGGTATATTATTTACAGTAGTCGTAGAATCAATAATTCCTGTTGTATTTCTGCGTTCGAGGCGCTGATAAAATTTTGTATTTATATCTGAATTGAAGTCGTAGACCAATCCAACATTGATTCGAAAGTCTTTTCTTCCAATTGAATCTTTGTGGAATGAAGCTCCTCCTGAAAAACCAATCCCACCGAATGATTGCCTATCGTAAATATTAGTTGCGTATTGCACCAACTGATTAGATTCAGTAAGTGTTGATGCGAATTGATTGACTATTGCGCTGAAATAATACGTACCCTTAAATCCAACAGATACATTTGGATGAAGACTAACGCCATTTGACCAATACAATTGATTGACGCCACCGCTACCACTCTCTACTACATTTACCGTTTCAGTACTGTTTACAATTTCATCTTGATAATTGAGTTGATAATTAACAGATGAGTACGGCATAAGCCCTACGGACATTCCCCACTTATTTCTTTTTATGGGAAACCCCATGGCGAGATAATTAAGATTGCCACTTCCAGCTTTTTCAGAAGCGTTGACTCCTTTGGCAGTTCTTTGCTCTCCAACGAAGCCCGCTTCAAAGACCGTGATGGTATTAAAGACCAACAAGGCAGGGTTTACATTGTTTAAATGCCAGTATTCAGGGTTGCTAATGCCCAATCCGGCCATGCCCTGGTTGTGGGTAAGTCCATTGCCAAAAGTTTCACCTATTCCAAATGATGAAAAGGGCGTTTTGGCGGCCTGGCCAATTGATTCCAATGGACTGAATGCAATCAGCAGAATTATTGAGGCGTACTTAGAAATTGACATTATGAAGCAATATCCTGTTCAATCCGCTCAAGACGAGATTGGGGGCTACAAATATGGGGCGTTTCAACTTGTTTTCAAAAAGAGGAGCATCGCCTCCACATAAAATCACTCCCATTGTGGGGTATTTTTTTTGATATCTATCGATTATTCCATCTAGCTCTGCCAGCACTCCATTTACTACACCACTCTGCATACACGATTCGGTACTATCTCCTATCAAGGGTGAATTCTTATTGAATTTAACTAACGGGAGCTGAGCGGTAAAAGTATGCATGGCTTCGAAGCGCATTTTTATTCCCGGAGATATCGCACCCCCATAATAGCTGCCTTGATCGTCCACAAACTCATAGTTAATACAAGTGCCTAGATCGATAACCAAACAATGCTTGTTAGGCAATGCATCAAGGACACCACATGCAGCAGCAATACGATCTACTCCCAATGTTTGTGGGGTGCTGTATTTTATCCCAATAGGAAGAGCAGTAGATGGGTTCATTTGAATCTTTTTCCCTCCACTGTTTATTGTATCTAATAACTTATCAGTTGATCTGGCTACCGAACTGACAATTGCATTTTCAAACTTATTCTCTTTAAGCCATTGATCAAAAACAACTTCATCTTCAAATGTAAAATGCTGTATCAGCTCTTTGTGTTCAAAGACACCCGCCTTAATTCTGGAGTTACCATAATCAACCGAGAGATTCATAACGTTTTTTTACAAATGATTATCTTAGCTTAGTAAGACAAGCACAAAAGTATGAAATCAAGTGCATGTTTATGAATAAACAATTCAAAGAGATAATCATTGAAAATGAGCACCAAAACAGGTAGTGTAAAATATAGGGTGATAGGCCTGATGTCGGGGACTTCACTGGATGGGTTAGATGTGGTTTGCTGTGACTTTACTTTAGTAGATGGGAGATGGGAGTTTAAACTAAGGGGAAGCGAAACACTGAAGTATTCTTCCAGCTGGCGAACCCAGCTGGCAAGTGCACATCTCCTGGGGGGAGAAGCCATCCAGTTACTGGACAATGATTTTGGGTTTTTCATAGGAGATGCCTGTTGTAAATTTATTAGGAAGAATAAGTTAAAGGGAGTTCAGTTTATTGCATCTCATGGTCATACTATTTTTCATCAGCCAAAAAAGAAACTCACATTTCAGTTAGGCAATGGGAATGCAATTCATTTGGCAACAGACCTACCGGTTGTTAATGATTTTCGTTCCCTTGATGTATTGAAGGGAGGAGAGGGAGCACCACTCGTTCCCATTGGTGATCACTTGCTCTTTTCTCAGTTTGATGTTTGTTTAAACCTTGGCGGAATTGCAAATCTTTCAAGAATGGAAAAAGGAAAGCGCGTTGCATTTGATGTTTGCTTTGCCAACATGGGATTGAATTATCTGACCGAAAAGATGAACAAGGCTTATGATAACGGTGGAAAGGAAGCTTCAAAAGGTATTGTGAATAAAAATTTACTAAGCCAATTAAGTCAACAGTATGTTAAATGGAAGAAAAGCAGGCCTTCCCTTGGGCGTGAAGGTTTTGAAAAATTCATTCAGCCTATTCTTGATAATGATTCTATTTCACTACAAGATAGACTTCGTACTATGGTAGAATCTATAAGTCATGAAATATCCAAAAGCCTTCCTTCAAAATCGAATATTAAGTTGCTGGCAACAGGTGGGGGTGCGATGAATTCATTTTTAATAAAGTGTATTCAAGAGAAGTTAGGAAATAAGGTGGGGGTGATTGTTCCGGATTCATCAACTATAAACTACAAAGAGGCCATTGTGTTTGCGTTGCTTGGCGTTCTGCGTATTCGAAATGAAGTCAACGTGTTGAAAAGCGTAACAGGCGCACCCACTAATTCTATTGCTGGGGTTATGATTGGATTTTAGCGGTGCTTTGAGAATTACTTTTAAATTTGCCGCAACTTGAAATTGTAGTTATGAAAGAACTTCTAAAGAAATTTGAAAATAAGAGACCTGAGATTGTTTTTGAATGGAAAGATTCTGAAACGGATGCAGAGGGCTGGGTAGTGATTAACTCATTACGTGGAGGAGCAGCAGGAGGAGGAACTCGCATGCGCGCAGGATTGGACAAGAGAGAAGTAGAATCATTGGCAAAAACAATGGAAGTGAAGTTCACCGTTTCAGGCCCGCCAATCGGTGGCGCTAAGTCGGGAATAAACTTTGATCCGAATGATCCACGTAAAGCTGATGTGTTGCACAGATGGTATGCAGCCGTGATGCCATTGTTAAAATACTATTATGGCACGGGTGGTGATTTAAATGTGGACGAAATTCATGAAGTAATTCCCATCACAGAAGATGTTGGAATTTGGCACCCGCAAGAAGGTGTTTTCACAGGGCACTACAGGCCTTCTGAGCCTCAGAAGGTAAACCGTATTGGTCAACTTCGTCAGGGGGTTGTAAAGATTATTGAAGACAAACGCTTTACACCTTCATTAGCAAAAAAGTATACAATTGCGGATATGTGTACAGGGTATGGTGTGGCGCAAGCAGTTCGTCATTATTACGAGCTTTGGCATAGTGGGGTAAAAGGGAAGCGTGTCGTGTTGCAAGGGTGGGGAAATGTTGGTGCGGCTGCAGGTTTTTACCTTTCGCAACTGGGAATGAAGGTGGTGGGGATAATAAGTAGGGAGGGAGGAATGATCAATCAGGCGGGTTTTAGTCACCAAGAAATTGAACAACTCGTGCTTGATCGTCAGGGCAATAAATTAGCCTCACCGGATTTGTTGCCTTTCGAGATCGCAAATGAAAAAATTTGGGATCTTGAGTTTGAAGTTTTTATTCCTGCAGCCGCATCGCGTCTTGTTACAAAGGATCAGGTAGATAGAATGATCGCCTCTAAGCTGGAAGTGTTTTCTTGTGGAGCGAATGTGCCTTTTGCTGACCCGGAAATATTCTTTGGCCCAACTGGGCTTTATGCAGATCAGAATTTCTCTGTTCTTCCAGACTTTATTGCCAACTGCGGGATGGCAAGAGTTTTTGCCTATTTCATGGAAAACGAAGTGAACATGGAGGATGAAGAAATTTTTAATGATATATCTAACACTATTAAAAGGGCTCTTGAGAAAACGAAGAAAGTTAACTCGAGTACAACAGGAATTGCGCAATCTTCATTTGAAATTGCGTTAGCCCAATTGATTTAATGTAAAAAAACATCATTTTAATAAAAAAGCCAGATTGAGTTCTGGCCTTTTTATTTTGTCTTGAGTAAGACTAATGGTGTAC
>JBATLM010000213.1:0-8428 GCA_049289315.1 Cyclobacteriaceae bacterium | reverse complement strand
CTTAGCTACTTTTTTGGTAGCTTTTTTAGCTGCCTTCTTTGTAGCTTTTTTCTTAACTGCTTTTTTAGCTGCTTTCTTCTTAGCTGCTTTCTTTGCCATAGCGTTTAATAATTTAAGTTTTTTGTTTAAACGTTGATGAAAGGTATAATAAAAATTTATTCCGCAAAAATATTTTCAAAATATTTTTTAGTTGTCAAAAATCCTCTGAGGGAAAAATTTCAATATTCTTAAGGCTGCCACTGCTAAAAATGTAATTATAAAATGTTGACTTCAGGTGTCAGTTGGATTTGAAATTTCTCCATCACTGTTGCCTGAATTTTTGCAGACAAGTTTAAAACTTCAGCGCCTTTTCCTTCTCCGTAATTAACTAAAACCAATGCTTGTTTGGGATGAACGCCCACATTATTTAATCTTTTCCCTTTCCATCCACACTGTTCTATAAGCCACCCAGCTGGCACTTTAACGTTTTGATTATCAATAGGATAACCAGGTATGGTTGAGTTTGATTTTTGTAGTTGTTCGTATTGCTTTAACGCTATTGTAGGGTTTTTGAAAAAGCTTCCTGCGTTACCTATCTCTACTGGGTCAGGCAACTTGCTCTTCCTTATGTGGATCACTGCATTGCTTACATTTTGTATTGTAGGTTGCGTTACATTCATCTCATTGAGTGTCTCTTGTATCGCACCATAAGTGGTGTTGAGTTGATGGTTATTTTTACTCAAACTTAAAGTAACACTTGAGATAAAATATTTTTTTGCGAGCTCCCTTTTAAACACACTTTCGCGATAACCAAAGGCACATTCTCCATTAGTGAATGTTTTTAAAGACCCAGTCTCCAATGCTACTGCTTCTACAGTTTCAATAAGATTTTTGATCTCCACCCCATAGGCCCCTATGTTTTGCATGGGTGCTGCGCCTACAGTCCCAGGTATTAAGGACAAGTTTTCAATGCCGCCCCAGTTATTGGATACAGCATGCATTACGAACTCATGCCAGTTCTCTCCAGCATATACTTTTACGGTGATGTGACTACCAGTTTCGCTTACTGTTTCAATTCCTTTTAAATCATCTTTAATGATGAGGCCTTCGAAATCACCAGTGAATAGCACATTACTGCCTCCACCCAGTATATAATGCTGCTCGTGTTTGAAAATGGGAGACTGAAGCAAATGAATGAGCTGCTCCTCGGTGGTAATACGACAGAGGTATTTGGCTTTTACATCAATACCAAATGTGTTGTATGCTTTAAGACTAACGTTTTCTTCCAACTTGATCATATCAAGCTCCAAGGAAGAAAAAAGCATTGAAATAATAAAATCGAATCAGAAGATGGTAGACAATTCCTCAGTAGAAAGTTTAAAAAGAGTAATTCTTGGGAACCGCCCGGTTACATACGTGGTGGCGCCAATAGCAATACCTTCATCTGCTGTATTGATAATGCTATTCACTTCAAATGGATTGGAGAACCCCAGGTATTTGCTTCCTAAAAACTCGCCTGTTGATTGTTCGTAAACATATATACCAATCTGACCACTCTTCGTATTGCTGGCATAGAGTATCACATCCTTTTCGTTGATGGTAGAAACAAGGATTTTAACGGGCGCATTTCCAACCAACTCAGGCAGAGAAAAGCCCCCTAAATCAGTACTGGACGATATACCAGAGGTACTCAGGGAAGCATTGGGTAAAAAATAGTTGTCTCCGAAATTGAAACGAGCCGTGGCGTAAGTAGATCCGCTAAGTTGAATAACACGGCTTATACCTCCATCATCTTGTTGACCTTGCACAACACCTAAACCTCCACCTCCCAAATCGGTAAATACCAGTGAGAAGGTGTAGTTGTAAAATCCATTGTAAAAGTATTGACCTCCCGAGGTCTTGCCTACCTGGAAAGGAAACTGTCTTCCTGTTCTGAGAAAATGATTGATGATAGGCTCTTCTACCGCGTCACCTGCACCCACACTATATCCTGTTGCCTGTAACACGTTTCCGGTCTCATTAACGATGGAGACGACACTTTCCTTGCTACCATTGTCGTACCCAAGTAAAATGAAGTTTGAACCATCTAATGCAGCTGCTGTGGGATAGGAGCCCCCAACATTATACACCTCTACTATGGCACCGTCTGTGTCTACTTCCACCAACTGAGTTTGAAATGACACGGCTGCCATGCAAAAGAAATAATACTTGTCATTTAAGAATAGCAGGTCTCCCACTGGATTCAAATACTCTTCATCGACCAATTGCTCAGAAACAAAGGCTCCGAACTCATCAACCTTCATTAAGTAGGCGCCTGAGAAATTAGACTCCTCCAGTCTTCGTGACCCCAGGAAGAGATATCCCCCATCGGGAGTTTGTTGCATATCGATGGGGTTAAATGATGCATTATATCGATCGCTATCATAAATGCGTACAAAATTGGATTTATCGGCCTCGGGATCGCTTTCGTTGGCGCACGATAATGTGAAAAGGCAGAAGAATATAAATAGGTATTTATACATAAGATTAGCGGTCAGTAGATTTGAAACTTGTACTCAGGAAACGCATAGGGAAGAGGCATCCGATAGAAAGAACGATGTTGTCTGTTTTCATATCATCCAGTGCATCTCCAATTCCAGATAGCCTGTCGTTGCTAAACCTGTTTTTAGTATCTGTTACATTGCTCATCCCGATCCTGTATGATGCATCGAATACAAGCCTTACGTTGCCCAGGTTGTAATGTAATCCGGCTCCTGCCATGAGTCCCCAGTAACTCTTATGAAAGAGATCCTTAGCACCAACGATTACGGGCTCACTGCTTAATTCATTAGTGCCTCCTGATGCAAAATCTGTCCCGCTGATCTCAACGGTTTTATTGGCATTTATCAGTAGGGAATAAAACACCCCACCTTGAATGTAGGGCCTTAGTGTATTTCCCGTGATGTCATATTTTACAATGAATGGGAGGTCTGCATAGTCTAACTTTAACTCATGATCATATTTTAATTCCAACATTTCGGCAGCGTTCTCTGGGTTGTCCCACATAAACTCATTGGCATAAGTGAATCTTGAAAGTCTGTACGTGGGTTGAAAACTAAAACCAATGCCTTTATAGTCGAATGTAATCTCTAACGTGGCCTGACTGCCCAACTTTTTGAAACCATCATACTGCTTGTCTGTTAGCGGCAATGCATAATTGGCAGGGGTGAGTACCGAATAGCGTGTTTCAGGTGTGGCCTTGGTAAGGTTAGGGCCTACTTTGAGGCCTATCCACCATTGCTTATCTAAAAAACTGTTTTGCTGCTGTTTTGCTTTTTTCTTAAAGCCAGCGGGCGGCTTTCTTTGTGACTGCGCGTAAAGGGTGCTGCAAGTGATGATAAAAGCGGTCAATAGTAGAAGTCTTCTCATGCTATCGGGAAATTACAAGTTTTTTAGTGTCTTTAAGGAAACCAGATTTCAATTTGTAGAGGTATACTCCAGGTTTAAACTCCTGAAGATCTACATACACTGAATGTTCACCTGCGTCAAGGGTGGTATCAAGCAACACTTTCATTGCTCTTCCTTGCGAATCAAATAATTGCAGATGCACCTGACTGGTGGTATTAATTCTAAACTCAATGGTGGTACTGCCGTTTGCTGGATTAGGGTGACAACCCGTCAATGCAAACCTTGCTTTTATAAAATCGGAGTTCGTAGCAGAGATAACCTGACTGGCTACCTCAAGTGGTTCATAATTTCCAGCACCCTCTTCTTTTGGTCCGTTGATAAAGTTTTTAAAGAAGATTTCATTGTTAATGGTGTCTTCATCCACCAGCATCCAATCTTTAAGAATATTGGCATATACCTGCCGGTAATCAAACTGCATTTCCACATTGTTCTTTGTAAGGTCTGGTACTTTGCCCACAATGCCTGGTTTGGCTCCCTTGCCAAATATAAACATGGGTCCACCTGTTCCATGGTCTGTTCCATAACTTCCGTTAGAATGGATTCTACGACCAAACTCTGAGGTAGTCACAGTTAATACCCTGTCTTCAATGCCTCTGGCTCTCAAGTCTTCCTGAAATGCCTTCATGGCGGTGGAAATATTGTACATCAATGCAGCATGTGATCCCATAGTCGGGTCATAGCTTTCTACCTGCTCGGCATGTGTGTCGAAGCCACCCACCTTTACCAAAAATACTTTTGTCTTTACGCCTAAACCAGCGCCACCTCCATCCAAGAGTCTCGCTATTAATTTAAGCTGCGGAGTGAGTCTATTTGTTACACTACCAGCTGGCGCGTTGAAAGGATATCTTTCCGGATAGGTGACTGTTGCTTCGGGAGAATTGTTGTATACATCAAAGAGACGTTCTGCGTAGTCTTCGGATTTATCTTCCAATCCAAGAATCCAGTTTAATTCTTTTCCATAAGGGGAGTTCTCCAAAAAAGCAGGAGGTTTACCTCGTGGGTCAGTACCTTCATCCACAAACCCTTCTAGTTCATTGACAAGGTTAAAAAAGGAAACGGGATTGCTCAATGAAATAGAAGTTGGAATATTTCCTTGTTGGTGAAATATCAATGAAACATCACTGCCCATTTCAATGGCCAATGGATCCTTCATTTCTTCATTGGGGAAGTCGTCAGGATATGTTTTGGGGGCAAACTCCTGCTGAAGAAATCTACCGACCCAGCCAGATGAGTAATAATCATCGAAGCTACCACCCATAAATGAAATATCTCTTCCTCTAAAGTGAGAGCCGTTGTTGTTTTTGTAAGACACCCCCTGCACAAAACTCATTCGCCCTTGATCATACAGTTCTTTCATACCCATCATATCGGGGTGGAGGCCTATCTGAGCATCAGATGCGACTGTACTATCCACAGGGATCATTTTACGCAAACTGTTTTTGGCTGGGATGGCGATGTTAGCTCTTCGGCTATAATATTCGTCATAGGCTTCCACTGGGATCAGACAGTTGAGTCCGTCATTACCACCATGCATTTGCAAAATGACAAGAACACGGTCGTTGTTGCTTTGCTGAGCCATTCGCGTAAGCGGATTCTCTGCCATCAGCTTCAATGGAATACCTCCTATAGTGAATGGGACACTCGCCCATGAAAGTCTTTTTATGAAATCTCTACGCTTCATTTTTCTAATTTAAAATAACTGGTACTCCGGTGACTGCATCATTGCATTAAATAGACTATTCAATTGGTTGGTTACTACCTCCATGTCCACAGGGTTATTCCATCTGAATGCCCATGACCCTTCAGGGTCGGTATCGATTTGAGGAGATTTGAGGAAAGCAGTGAGAAAATAATTCATTCGTTCCGCTGTGAGGCCAGAACTATCATCGGTAGCAGGATCAAAAGTCAAGTTGTCATTAACAGGCAATAAATATTTGGCCAATTCAATGATGAGCAACCTTGCATCAGATGCAATGGCATTACTGAAATTATCCTGAACAAAGGAAACAATGTCCACACCTTCTCCGGGCATTTGGCCCCCGGCAAGATCTCTTATAAATTGATACCGTTCTGTCAGGTAATTGGTGGATATCCAACTGCGGTGGTAGATCGGAAATTGATGGTAGGCATCATATCCAGCCACATCGAATGGTTCATAGAAATTCATCCCCATTTTGGAGATGGTTCTTGTCATGTCGTTTGTCTTTTCGTAAAACTCAGTTGCTGCTGCAACGGGATCAGGTAATTGCACATTATAAAAGCGATACGACCCAATCATCAAATCCAGTGGTGATTTTATAATTCCACCAAAGTTGTCATCATCTACTCCGGCAGCAGCTTCGTAAAAGTGGGTGCTTTTGAAAAGTTCTTCCAATACAGGCTGTAGTTTGAACCCATTGTTGGTAAACGTGGTAGCCATATCCTGAATCACTGAGTCATTCAATGGAGTGTCGATACTGTGGTAAACAAAGTAGCGATAAATTCTTCTGCAAATATTCTTAGCCGTTTCGGGTTGGGCATAAATGGATTCTATGAGTTGGCTGACCTCATCCAATGCGCTTTCTTCTGTGGCATTTGTTCCATTTAATAAAAGTGGATCGGGCTGGATGGTAATGTTACCAAACCGTTCACTGAACTGTTTTACTGTATTGTCATGAGACGATGCATTGGTTACTGAGCCTCTCACTTTACCGCGAGGCAGATTCGTATCAGGATCGATGTTGGAGAATGTGGGGTCAATGTCCCACCCAGATAAAACCCTGGCTGCCTCCTGCACATCCAGTTCCTTAAAAAGAAAATAATCACCGGGATCAGTAACAGGAGGTAGCGTGCCTTCTAGTCCACGCCCGATGGTATATAACTCATGAAGTTCACGTGCATAGTTTTCATTAGGACTTCCTTTTACATTCAAGTTGCCATCCAATAAACGAAGCATGGCATTGTCAACGCAAACCTTTTTCGCCAGTTCTTTAAAATTAATGGTAGTCACCAAATTTTTGTCAAGCGCAAATTGGCGATACAGTTGATTCTGAAAATACAATGATCTGCTATTGTCAACTTTAGATTGAATGGTAGTGAGAACGGTATGCATAAAAAACACAACTCTTTCTCTGGCAGAGTACGCCAACGATAAGTTGGGGGCGATACCTGTACTTAACATCTGCCCCAATAGCCATCCTTTGAAAAACTCTTGCAAGTCGCTATCTCCACTATTGGCATCTGTAGTACCCGTTAAAACCCATTCAGTTCCGGTTTCGGGATCAATAGGTAATATCGGATCGGGTAATGTCTGACCAAATAATTGATTAACTGCTTGCGCAGGTGTATAGGTAGCAAAAAGATCAATTTGATCCTTGGTAGGTCCAAAAGTGGCCCGATGAAGCAGATGGGCAGCTCTCTTTAGGCCTAAAGGCGTTGTCAACTCAGTTAAGGGCATCTAAGAATTTATTTAAAACCTCAATTAATCTCAATTAATCGTAGTTATTGATACGAATCATCCAATTTCCGGATAAGCCGCCATAATTTACGACCATTGCATCTATTTTTCTTTGATTCATGTTTACCAAATATTTGTTATAGTATTATTGCCATTAAAAGTGATTGACCAAAAATTAAAACCGGGTAAGTAGATGAAGATCGTAGAATGTCCACGGGATGCCATGCAGGGAATTGAAAAATTTATCCCCACAGAGGATAAGGTGAAGTATATCAACCAGTTACTAAAAGTAGGGTTTGATACTATAGATTTTGGAAGCTTTGTGTCTCCTAAAGTCATCCCTCAGTTGCGCGACACGGCTCAGGTCTATGATCAACTTGAACTGGACACAACAAAATCGAAGCTGCTGGCCATTGTGGCCAATACAAGGGGTGCCCAGGACGCAGTTCAATTTGAAGGCATTAGTTACCTGGGGTTTCCATTTTCCATTTCAGAGACTTTTCAACAGCGCAATACCAATAAATCAATTGTGGAGGCGCTTAATGCAATAGGTGAAATACAAGAGCTCTGTAAGAAACACGACAAGACGTTGGTCACTTATATCAGCATGGGTTTTGGTAATCCATACAATGATCCGTACGATGTGAGTGTTGTGGCACAGTTTGCGGATATTTTGTCTACACTGGAAATTGAAGTAATTTCTTTAGCAGATACTATTGGGGTGTCTAAGCCTGATCAGATTATTTACTTGTTTGAGCAATTGAAAAAGCAGTTCCCGAAAATTGAATTTGGCGCTCACCTGCATTCCAATCCGGCAACAGCAAGGGAAAAAATTGAGGCCGCATACAAAGCAGGTTGTAATCGATTTGATGGAGCATTAAAAGGATGGGGCGGATGCCCAATGGCAGAGGATGAACTGGTGGGTAACCTGGCCACAGAAACGATACTGGATTATCTTACTTCTCAGCAAGCTCAGCCTGCAATTGATAAGGAAGCTTTTGCAAAGTCACTGACAATGGCCGACTCGATTTTCTCTACGCACTAAAGTTTATTCAATCGATACATTTTTCCAGGCAGTGACCGCACTACGTTTTTAAATTCAAGGTTGAGGAGGAGGGAAGCAAGTATACTTGGTGATAATGATGTCTTGCGGCTCAACTCGTCTATCATCATAGGATTTTTTCTTTCCTTTAAAATGGTGACAACAATCCTTTCATCTGTATCGAAAAGATTAAGATCAAGTTGAGCGGAGACTGGCTCTCCCGAATCACTTGGAGCGGCCCAGTTCATGATGTACTCAATATCCTTCACACCAGTAAGGAGGTGAGCCTTGTTAATTTTAATCAACTTATTGCACCCTGCAGAGTAAGTCTGTCCCAGTGCACCTGGAATAGCAAATACATCTCTTTTTGACTTTAAGTTCAGGGCAGTGTATATTACCTTAAAATAGCCTTAAAGAGATGAAAAAAGCAGTTATCTACGGACGTGTATCAACATCAATTCAAGACTTTGGTAGACAGATTGATGATCTTGACGAATGGGCAAAAAAGCACGGTTATGAAGTAG
>JBATLM010000212.1:0-10928 GCA_049289315.1 Cyclobacteriaceae bacterium | reverse complement strand
TTTTTGCACCTTCAATTAAAAAGATCGCACCTTAAATGAAAATTACTTTAATAGCAGGGCTAGGTCTCAATTCCAAGACTGCCACTTCCTGAGCTGCCGAAAAAATTGTTATTGCCCTACTGAACGTGAATTGATCACTTCATCCTCCCAGGGTTTTCTTTAGCAAAAGAGACCCACGTCTTCTTTTTACTTTTGTCAGCTCCATTTTGATAATGATGACATAATGCAACAGCCAATGCATCAGTAGCATCCATCAATTTTGGCGTTTCTTTAAACTTGAAAATAGTCATGAGCATTTTGGCTACCTGCTCCTTGCTGGCATTACCATTTCCAGTTACTGATTGTTTTACTTTTTTGGGTGCATACTCAACGATCGGTATCCCTCTGCTAAGGGCTGCGGACATGGCAACTCCTTGTGCCCGTCCCAACTTCAACATGGATTGAACATTTTTGCCATAAAAAGGAGCTTCTAGGGCTACCTCATCCGGGCCAAACTCCTCTAAGATGGAGAGTACCCTGTCGAAGATTTTTTTTAATCTTAATTCATGACTGTCCAGCTTATTGAGATGAATAACGCCAAATTGCAACAGGGTGAGGTCAGATGATTTCACTAGAATGATTCCATAGCCCATTACATTTGTGCCCGGATCAAGGCCAAGGATTATTTTTTCTTTAACAACTTTTTTACTCATTTTGCTTCCCCACTGCAATTTAACCACTATGATGGAATGATCGCATTCTTCACGGTCGTGATGGCCAGTTATTTTTTTTTGTTGCTTCTGTTGATCTACGGGTGGAATAAATTAACCACCACCACAGTGGGTAATGAACAGAGCACACAACGGTTTGTTTCCGTCATAGTACCTTTTCGCAACGAAGAGAATCAGATTCACCACCTGATCAAATCGTTGACTGATCTAAATTATCCTACCACTAAATTTGAAGTGATACTTGTTAATGACCATTCTGAAGATAATTCTGAAAATGTAGTCAAATCACTGATAAATGATAAGTTCAATTTCTCACTTATAAATCTTATTGATAACAAATACGGCAAGAAGAATGCTATCACAAAAGGAGTAGGTTTAGCCAAAGGTGAATTAGTTGCCACTACTGATGCCGACTGTCTGGTGCCAAACAATTGGTTACAGATCATTAACGCTTCATTTGATAATGACACCATTCAAATGGTTTTTGGTGGAGTCAGCTTAAAAGGGAATTCTTTTTTCGCTCAACTTCAGGCTATTGAATTTTCAAGTTTGATTGGATCCGGTGCAGCCACTTTACGGTTTGGGTTATTCACAATGTGTAATGGAGCGAATTTAGCCTTTAGGAAGAGTTCGTTTGAGTCTGTCAATGGATATGAAGGAAACCTGGAAGTCCCTTCTGGAGATGATGAGTTCCTGGCAAGAAAAATAGTAAAAGCATTTCCAGGCTCAATATACTTTTTGAAGGACAAAGGAGCTGTTGTTGTTTCAAGACCTACTGACACAATAAAAGCTTTTGTTCACCAAAGACTGAGATGGGCAGGAAAATGGAAGTACAATTCATCTTTGTTGTCAAAGTTTCTAGCCATTCAAATTATTTTGCTTCAAATCGCCTTCATCGGATTGATGTTGATTGCATTTTCTAATATGGAATTAACAAGGCTTGTCGTTCCATTAATTGGTGTTAAAATACTATTAGAGATTATGGTTATCCATCCTGTGGCCCGATTTTTAGGAATAAGATGGTCATGGGCTGCTTTTTTGTTACTGCAATTAATTTACCCTTTTTACGTTGTTGGCATTGGAATCATGTCTCAGGGCATGGCTTACAAATGGAAGGGTAGAAGTTTATCGCATAAAATGTGATAGCGGAGGGGGAATTTCTATTTTTGCTATCCAATTATGCCCGAAATCACTTTAGAGAAGAAAATTGAGAAAAAGGAGTTAGAACTGAATGCACTTCTTGAAATCACTCAGGCCATTAATAGTAATGTACCTGAAGAATCGTTGTATAAGATTTTCAACTTCACACTTAGAGCCAATTTGAATATTAACAAGTTGGCCCTTTTCGTTCTTGATGAGATCTGGAATTGCAAAGTTAATTTTGGTACGGAAAAAAGCTTTCTGAAGATAACCCTTGATGATCATTTCAAAATGATTAGAAAGATTCACAATATGAGTGAATTTGAGAAATGTGACTTTCATGAGTTTGACATCGTGATTCCAGTAGCGCACAAAGACAGTACACTGGCTTTAATATTCGTTGGAGGAGGTGAGAACAAGCAGTCGAATCACGATCGTGATGAAAATATTAAATTTATTCAGGCGCTGAGTAATATCATTATTGTAGCCATTGAGAATAAAAAATTAGCCAGGAGGCAGTTAGAGCAAGAGGCATTTAGAAAAGAACTCGAAATTGCCAGTGATGTTCAGCAGTTTTTGTTTCCTGAAAAACTTCCCAATACAGATAGGCTTAAGATAGAAGCCAGTTACTTACCACACGACCTGATTGGAGGCGATTACTATGATTATATTCCCATCAATAAAAATCAGTTTTTAATCTGTGTGGCCGATGTAAGTGGTAAGGGAATACCGGCTGCATTGTTAATGTCCAATTTTCAGGCTTCGTTAAGAACACTTTTGAGGCATACGCCTAATCTCACAGAAATTTTAGAGGCATTAAATTACCAGGTGCTTGAGAACACTAAAGGAGAGAAATTTATAACTTTCTTTGGGGCCATTTATGACTTAAGCCTGAAGACGATGGTATACGTCAATGCGGGTCATAACCCACCCATTCTATATACCAAAAAGAAAGGCTTTCAATTGTTGGAGGAGGGGTCAACAGTAATAGGCGCTATGCATCCTTTACCGTTTATTAATGAAGGATTCATAACTGATCTGGATGAGTTTTTCTTATTTGCCTATACAGATGGCCTTACAGAAACCATCAATGAGGAGGATGAAGAGTTCGGGCAGGAAACATTGATGGAGTACCTGGAAGCGAACCTTAATAAAGATCTAAAAACCATGCATCAGGATATTATAGTAAAACTGGATGGATTTAAAGGCAAGAACAGTTATAAAGATGATATCACGATGCTCTCCTGTAGGGTTATTTAATTGATTCCAATTTGTTTTTCAGAACCCCATCAATCCTTCCTCTTTTATACCCTTCGCTGATCTGGCGGGTTCCTACTTCTGAAAATAAAATCTACCTCACATTTGATGATGGCCCTGTACCCGGCCCAACTGATTTCGTGTTGGAACAGCTAAAACAATTTAATGCTAAGGCAACTTTCTTTTGTATTGGAAGCAATGTGAATAGAAACGAATCCCTCTTTAGAAAGATTGAAGAGCAGGGGCATACAGTGGGCAATCATACCCAGAATCATAAGAAGGGATGGGTTACCCCAAATGATGAATACCTGAATGATGTTTTAGTTTGCCAGGAAATGATGAAGGATACAATACTTTTCAGGCCACCTTACGGAAGAATAAAGAGAAGCCAAATAAAACAATTGAATAGCTATAAGATTATAATGTGGGATGTGCTCTCATACGATTATTCAAGTGCTATGAACAGCGATCGTTGCCTGCAAGGTGTGATTAAAGCCACAAGAGCAGGATCAATTATTGTATTTCACGATAGTTATAAGGCTGAGAAAAATATGACTTATGCGCTTCCTCGTTTTTTAGATCATTTCTCACAGAAAGGGTATAAGTTCGAGTCACTTTCAGAACTTAAATAAGTTCTTCAATGAAAACTTACCGGATACTTGTTGCGCCTTTGGATTGGGGCTTAGGACATGCCACAAGGTGCATCCCGGTTATTCAAACCCTTTTGAATAGGGGTTATGAAGTGCATGTTGCTTCAAGTGGAGATGCTCAACGCTTGCTACAATTGGAGTTTCCGCAATTGAAACATTTTACATTGCCTTCCTATAAGGCAAAGTACAGTAAGATGTTGCCTTTTATGCTGCAAGTTTTTCTCCAATTGCCAAAATTTATTTTAGCTATTAAAAAAGAAAATAAGGCTACTAAAGAAATAGTAAGTGACAACAAGTATGATGTGATTATTTCTGACAATAGGTATGGTTGCTATGATTCAAATGTAAAATCTGTTTTCATATGCCATCAACTCAATATAATAATGCCGAAATGGTTAAGGTGGTTTGCTCCAGTTGTTAATTACTTTAATCATAAGTGGATAATGAAATTCGATCATTGTTGGATACCAGATGACCCATCTGCTCCTTTAACAGGAAGCTTAACGGTTCCATCTTTACCCAATTCAGAATGGATAGGAGTATTGTCTCGTTTTGAAAAAAAAGAAACAATAAAAAAGGAATATCAATTAGCTGTTGTGCTTTCCGGGCCAGAACCACAACGATCAATATTTGAGGAAATGGTTTTGAAACAACTGGGTGGACTTACTTTAAACTCCATTTTAGTAAGAGGTAAGCTTGATGCAAAAGCAATTCAATCAGTTAACAAGAATTTAATCATCATCAATTATTTGCAGGGCGCAGAGTTGCGGAATGTGATTGAACAAAGTGAGCTGGTATTATGCCGATCGGGATACAGTACAATTATGGATTTGGCAAAGCTGAACAAGAAGGCAGTATTAGTACCTACACCCGGACAGACCGAGCAGGAGTACATTGGGTTTCAACTGATGAAGAAAAGGGTGGCATTTTGTCAATATCAAGATGAGTTTGATCTTGAGCTGGCCTTACAAGAAATAAAGAACTACTCAGGCTTTGTGGGGAGAGTGGGTCACACTAATTTGCTCAACAAAGCCATAGAAAAGGTATTAAAATGAAATTCTGGACAGACACTCATGCGCACATATATCTGAAAGAATTTGATCATGACCGAACGGAGGCATTGAACAGATGCGCTGAGAACAACGTTCAAAAAATATATATGCCCAACATTGACCACACCTCCATAGACAATATGCTGGAGGTGGAAGCTAAAAATCCTAAGGAATGCATTTCAATGATGGGACTTCATCCGTGCTCGGTCAAAAAGGATTTTGAAAAGGAATTGTATCTGGTGGAGACCTGGTTGTCTAAGAGAACTTTTGCTGCGGTAGGAGAAATAGGAACTGATCTGTATTGGGATAAGACCTACTGGGAAGAGCAAAAGGAAGCCTTTAATATTCAAGTAAAGTGGGCCAAGCAATATGATTTGCCAATAGTAATTCATTGCAGGGATTCGATTGACGAAACTATAGCTTTAGTGGAAGCACTTCACGATGATAAATTGAAAGGAGTATTTCATTGTTTCACCGGAACCGAAGAGCATGCCAGGCGAATCACTGAACTAGGCTTTTATTTGGGGATTGGTGGAGTGAGCACGTTTAAGAATGGTGGAATTGATAAAATCATTCCTGACCTTGATCTCAGTACGATCTTGTTGGAAACCGATAGCCCATACTTAAGTCCTGTGCCTTATCGTGGCAAAAGAAACGAGCCAGCCTATATTCCAATCATCGCGCAAAGAGTGTCAGATTTAAAAAAGGTTACGTTGGAGGAGCTGCAATTGGCCACCACTACCAATGCTCAAAATTTATTTAACTAATGAATTATAAAAAAATCAATATCAATACCGCGCTCCCAGCTCATCCTAAGGCAAAGGTAATGATAGTATATACCGGGGGTACATTTGGTATGACCCACGATGCCAACGGAGTACTTGTTCCATTTGACTTCAATCACATACTGGAGCATTTACCAACCTTAAGAAGCTTGTTACTAGATATTACCGTGATAGCTTTTGACCAGCCAATAGACTCTTCCAACATTGAACCAGTGCATTGGCAAACAATCGGAAAAATTGTTTTTGAGAATTATGAAGATCAGGATGGGTTTGTTGTGCTTCACGGTACAGATACTATGGCATATACATCATCAGCTTTGAGCTTTATGCTCAAAGGGTTAGCGAAGCCAGTGATTTTAACGGGAGCGCAGTTGCCTATCAGCGAGCCACGATCTGATGCAAGGGAGAATTTAATTACAGCCCTGGAAATTGCGTCCTCAAAGGTTAACGGCAGGCCAATTGTGCCTGAAGTTTGCATCTATTTCGATTATGAATTAATCCGAGGGTGTAGGGCAAAAAAAGTAGAGAGTATGCATTTTGATGCTTTCCATTCTGAAAATTACCCATCACTGGCAAAAGCAGGGGTGAAGATTGATTATGCTACTGATGCCATTATGCCATTATTAGAAGGAAAGCTTTCTATGCTTGCTAACTTTGATACTAATGTGGCTTTAATAAAGTTGTTTCCTGGCATTGGTGCCAATGCTATTAATGGTGTAATAAGTACTCCTGGTTTAAAAGCGCTGGTAATGGAAACATATGGTGCTGGAAACGCACCAAGCAGTGAATGGTTCTTGAATATTCTGAAGAAGGCAATTGCGAATAACATACTGATTATAAATATATCTCAATGCCCGGGAGGCATGGTTACGCAGGGGAGGTACGAAACCAGCAAGACCCTTGAAGATATAGGTGTAATAAGCGGAGCAGATATGACAACGGAGTCGGCAGTGACCAAACTAATGTTGTTACTAGGCGAGGGAGGAATTGAGCATGCCCGCAATTGGATGGGGCTTTCTATGGCCGGTGAGTTAACAGAAAGTTAGGTTTAAGAATCGACTGTGAACTCAAATGTTGGCTGAGGGGTTCAAAACACCACATTTGGATGGAATTCCATACCTTTTAAAATGACTAAAGGCTAATTGTACTAATCAGGTACTAGTACAATTAGCCTTTTTAAGCGGAGAGAGAGGGATTCGAACCCTCGTTACGTTTCCGTAAACACGCTTTCCAAGCGTGCGCGTTCGGCCACTCTGCCACCTCTCCGAAAATCAGGGCACAAAGAAATGGATAATAAAATCGTTGAACAAGTTCAGTTTTTGATCATTTAGGTGCATGTAAAAATTATCAACAAATAAAATTCTGTGTGACTAACGGATTGATAGAGCATTCTATGGTAGTGGGTGATATAGCCTGAAGATTATTTTGTATTTTTTTTTGGAAATTTTGCTTAGAAATGAACAAAACGTTTAATTTTGGCCACTTCAAGTTATATCTTAAACCTTAAACCATGAAAAAACAATTTGCTATTCTCGCTCTATTCGGGGTCCTGATTTTTGGATCTTTCACCTTGGCTCTGGCTCAGGAAGGAGACTCAACTCAAACAGAGAGCGATCAGACTGAAGCTGTTACTTCAGAACAGGAAGAAGCGCCAATGATGGACGTTGCTGCAGATGTAGCTACAGAAGAGGCCAGCTTTCACCAAAGGATCAAAGAAAAATTTATTGAGGGTGGAGCTCCTTTTATGTGGCCTATTCTTATCTGTTTAGTATTTGGACTTGCGGTTTCAATTGAAAGAATTATTACGCTCAATCTTGCTACGACCAATACAAAGAAACTTTTGGCTCAAATTGAAGATGCCTTGTCGAAAGGTGGAATCGAAGCTGCAAAAGATTTAACTAAAAATACCAAAGGCCCTGTTGCCTCAATCTTTACACAAGGATTGATGAGGTCATCAGAAGGTATGGAGATGGTAGAGAAATCCATCGTTTCATATGGTGGTGTTGAAATGGGACGTCTGGAAAAAGGATTGATCTGGATTTCATTGTTTATATCACTCGGTCCAATGCTTGGATTCTTCGGTACTGTAATTGGTATGGTTGGAGCCTTTGATGCGATTGAAGCTGCCGGTGATATTTCTCCTCAGGTTGTTGCTGGTGGTATGAAAACTGCCTTGTTAACTACTGTAGGTGGTCTTATCGTAGGTATGATTCTTCAAGTGTTTTATAACTATCTTGTTTCTAAAATTGACAACATTGTAAATGATATGGAGGATGCTTCTATTACATTAGTTGATATTTTGGTGAAACATAAAATTGTAAAATAATGGTAGATATTGGATTATATGTAGGCTATGGCCTTTTCCTTCTGGCATTGACAGTTGCTGTGGTCCTTCCTTTGATTAATGCCTTGAAATCACCTAAAGAATTGGCAAAATCAGGAATGGCGCTTGGCGCTCTGTTGGTTGTCTTTCTTATCTCATATGGCATGTCCGGATCTGAGGTTACAGCAAGATATACATCCCAGGGAATTGGCGAAGGTAGCTCAAAGTTGATAGGAGCCGGATTGACCATGTTTTACATCGTCTTTTTCTCAGCTGTTATTGGAATAGTTTATTCGGAAATAAGTAAAGCCCTCAAGTAATGTCAAAACCACTACCTGAAATCCCTAACGCCTCAATGGCTGACATTGCGTTCTTGCTGTTAACCTTCTTTTTGGTTACCACCACGATGCCCAATGATAAAGGGTTGAGTATGCAACTTCCTCCTCCACCGGAGGCGCAGCCGGAGGATATAAAAATTCCGGAACGGAACATGTTTAAAATTCAGGTAAACTCATCAGACGCTCTTCTTGTAGAAGGAGATCCAATGCTTGAGGTGGATGGATTGAAAGACATGATCAAGAAGTTTATTTTGAATAATGGTGCAGATCCTAAAAGCTCCGATAGCCCTGAAAAGGCCATTGTGTCGCTTAAGACCGATAGGGGAACTACACACAAAAGGTTCGTTGAAATTCTTGATATTGCTCAGGGTGCCTACTATGATATCTATGCTGATCAGGCTGGAGTTACCAATGAGGAATTTAGAAAGATTGCCTCAGACTTAAATGATCCTGAAAATCAGAGATTATACAACAAAGGCCGGGCAGGGATACCTATGGCAATTTCGATTGCTGAACCGACCAAGGCAGGAGGAAACTGATAAAATTTGAGCTATGTCAAAGTTTAGAAAGAAAACGAAAGTAAAACAGGATATACCAACAGCTTCCATGCCGGACGTAGTGTTTATGTTGTTGTTCTTTTTTATGGTGACTACCGAATTGAGAAAAACTGCGGTTGACGTAATGCAACGTATTCCACAAGCTACGCAGCTGAGGAAATTGCAGCGCAAATCGTTGGTAACCAATCTATATATTGGTGAGCCAAAGAAGTCAGATCAATTTGGATCAGAGCCAAAAATACAGGCTGATGATACATTCATTGAGCTAGCTGATATCATTTTGTGGGTGAATCGTAAGAAGGATGAACTTCCTGAAAACGAGCGCGAACAATTGACCATCGCTATGAAAGTGGACAGTGAAGCTAAGCGCGGTATTATTGCAGACGTGGAAACAGAACTTAGAAAGGCTAACGCCAGAAAGATACTGTACTCTACTTTGCAGAAAGCAGATAAGTAAAATTGTTTTTTCAATTGAAATAAATAGGCCCCTTTCTGAATTTCAGGAAGGGGCTTTTTTTGATTTATGAATTCTGCAGCACTACCACAGCTCAATAATAGTAAAACTGTCACCGCATGGTGCATGTACGATTGGGCTAATTCGGTGTATTCGCTTGTTATTACATCGGCAATTTTTCCTATTTATTACAAAGCCGTAGCCGTAAGTGGGAATGGAGATATCGTTCAGTTTCTTGGCTTTTCCTTAAACAATTCGGTTCTCTACACTTATTCTCTCTCCTTCTCATTTTTGATTGTAGCGCTAATATTACCCTTGCTGTCGGGGATGGCTGACTATGCGGGTAAGAAAAAGACGTACATGAAAGTATTTGTCGCTATTGGCAGTATTGCTTGTATAGGGCTCTACTTTTTTCGGGATGTCAATGATTTGGAATGGGGGATAGCATGTTCCATGCTGGCAAGTATAGGCTATTCTGGCAGCTTGGTCTTTTATGATGCTTTCCTTCCTGAAATTGTTACCATGGATCGGTACGATGCAACGAGTGCTCGTGGCTATTCGATGGGATACTATGGAAGCGTGATTTTAATGGTAGTATGCCTTTTTATCATTACTTATTTCAGTTCTTTTGGGTTTAGCACGGAGGGAGATGCGGTGCGATTTACATTTTTGCTCGTAGGTCTATGGTGGATGGGGTTTTCTATGATCACATTTCGCTATGTACCTGAAAATCCTTATGGAAGAAAGGCCACGGGAAATATCTGGACAAAAGGATATGCCGAACTTTTGAAGGTTTGGAGCAGTCTTAAAGCATCTCCGAATTTGAAAAGATACCTCGCTGCCTTTTTCTTTTTCAATATGGGGGTACAAACCGTAATGTACTTGGCTACACTGTTTGGTACTGATGTATTGCAGTTGGATAGTAGTAAGCTGATCATGACGATTCTGTTGATTCAGTTGGTGGCATCTATTGGGGCATGGCTATCTGCCAAGTTTTCTGCAAGCTATGGTAATAAGCTGGCACTGATGTTCATGATAGGCATCTGGATAGTGGTGTGCATTGCTGCTTATTTTATTTCGACAGAATATCAGTTCTACGCACTGGCTTTTGTAGTGGGTATGATTATGGGAGGAGTGCAGGCCCTTGCCAGAGCTACTTACACCAAGTTAATTCCTGAAACTACCATAGATCACGCATCCTACTTTAGTTTTTTTGATGTGACGTATAATCTTTCAATCGTATTTGGCACTTTTTCGTTTGGCCTCATCAATCAACTGACAGGGAGCATGAGAAACAGCGCTCTTGTGCTTGCCATATTTTTTGTGGCAGGTATGCTGATGCTCACGCTGGTAAAATCAGAAAATTTAAAGAAAGCTAATACCGCAGGTGCTTAACGGTAATTCCTTTATTGATCAATTGCTTTAACGATTCAATTCCGATCTTTAGGTGTTGATCTACGAAGCTGTGGGTTACTTCCTTATCGCTGGTTTCAGTTTTCACCCCTTCTGCCATCATCGGCTGGTCCGAAACTAATAGAAGTGCACCTGCAGGAATCTCATTAAAGAATGCAGTTGAAAAGATGGTGGCTGTCTCCATATCAATTCCCATTACCCTTATCTTTCTCAAGTATTCTTTAAAAGGCTCATCCCACTCCCATACAC
>JBATLM010000211.1:0-8456 GCA_049289315.1 Cyclobacteriaceae bacterium | reverse complement strand
CATACAACCTGTTGCACCATAAAGGAATTGCCATAGCTTGTTACTTTCTTGGCTACTACCTTGTCATCCATGAGCTCACTTTTGTTGGAGTGCTCCTGCTTGGTCACAGTTCCTTTGATAGGATATTTGGCTACGGACTAAAGTATACGGACGCCTTTCAGCATACCCACTTAGGAATTATCGGTCAGAAAAAGTAGTCTTACCCTTTTTTCTGTTCCTTCGACCACATATCCCGCAATGTAGTAGTACGGTTGAAAACCAGTTTATCTTTTGTGGAATCTAAGTCTAAACAAAAGTAACCGATGCGCATAAACTGGAAGCGATCGTCCAGTTTTGCATTAACTAGCTCTGGTTCCGCAAAAGCTTGTTGCACTTTTAACGATTCTGAATTCAGATGATTGGTAAAGTCATCTTCAATGGCTCCCAAATCTTCGGTATTAAATAAACGATCATACAATCTTACTTCCGCAGGAACAGCGTGTTTCGCACTTACCCAATGGATTACACCTTTCACCTTTAATCCAGAATTATCTGATCCGCTTTTACTCTCAGGGAAATAAGTACATCGTAATTCAGTTACTTCGCCACTCTCATTTTTAATCACCTCATCACACTGAATAATGTAAGCGCTTTTTAGGCGTACCATACCACCGGGGGCAAGACGGAAATATTTCTTAGGAGGATTCTCCATGAAATCATCTCTTTCAATGTAGAGTTCATTACTAAACGGAAGGTTTCTTGATCCTGCTTCATCATCTTCAGGATTGTTTTCGCTAGGAAGAAGTTCTTCTTTGCCACTCTCGTAGTTTGTAATTACCACTTTCACCGGATCAAGCACCATCATGCGCCTAAGGGCTATCTTATTTAAGTGATCGCGCACACAAAATTCCAGCAGACCAAAGTCGATCAAGTTATCTCGTTTGGCAACACCTATTCGTTCGCAGAAATCGCGAATACTTTCAGGGGTAAAACCCCTTCTTCTCATGGCACTGATGGTAGGCATGCGCGGGTCATCCCAGCCATTCACGTACTTCTCGTTGACCAACTGAAGCAACTTGCGCTTGCTCATCATGGTATAAGTCATGTTGAGTCTTGCAAACTCGTACTGCTTGGAAGGATAGATTTCCAACTTGTTAATCAACCAATCGTACAACTCGCGGTGGGGCACAAACTCCAATGTACAAACACTATGTGTCACCTCTTCGATGGAATCGCTTTGCCCATGGGCAAAATCATATAAAGGATAAATACACCATTTATCACCAGTGCGATGATGATGGGCGTGCTTGATACGGTACAACACAGGGTCGCGCATCAACATATTGGCATGTTTCATATCAATTTTCGCTCGAAGTACTTTGCTACCATCCTTGTGCTTCCCCTCCTTCATCTCTTTAAAGAGTTTCAAGTTCTCTTCAGCAGTGCGGCTTCTAAATGGACTGTCAGTTCCAGGTTTTATGGGTGTACCTTTTTGTTGCGCTATCTCCTCGCTGGTGCTGTCATCTACATACGCCAACCCTTTGCTGATAAGTTGAACTGCAAATTCGTATAGCTGGTCAAAATAATCAGAGGCATACAATTCATTGGCCCAATCAAAGCCCAGCCACTTTACATCATTTTTGATATTGTCTACATATTCTGTTTCCTCCGTGGTAGGATTGGTATCATCAAAGCGGAGGTTGGTCTTTCCATTGTAATCTTTTGCCAATCCGAAGTTGAGGCAAATGCTTTTGGCATGTCCCAGGTGCAAGTAGCCATTGGGTTCAGGTGGGAAACGGGTGACGATCTGTTGGTACTTTCCAGCTTTTAAGTCTTTCTCAACAATCTCTTCTAAAAAATTAAGCCCTTTTTCGTCCGCCATGATATGTATATAAATGAAAGCGCAAATCTAGGCATGGTTGACTAAACATAATATTTTACAAAGGATTTTAATATATCGTCCCTACGGGACTCTTTCAATCTATATCCCTGCTCAACCAATATTTTGTCCCTATGGGACAGTGAAAAATTAAGTCACAAATATCCTGTGTTACAAGACAGAGCTTACCAGTTGACTATTAAAAAGTAGGTAAGCGTTATTACAAATCGATTAACATCATAATGAATGAAGTGACCTAGGACTACCTTATTCAAGCTCACGAAACAAGTACTTTTCATCGAAATCGATTGAAAATTCGTTTAATAGGCCCTTGTATTCTTCCATGAAGGACTTCTTCTTATGATGATTTTCTTGATTTTCAATGTAGTCAATTACATTTTGGAGGTCAGATTTACTATAAGAGAATGCACCATATCCTGATTGCCATTCAAACCGGGTCTTGGTAAACCTTCTTTCATTGATCCATTTCGAGGAACTTCCTTTAATATCTTGCATTTAGATCAGATACGGATTCCGTAGGCCTCATACCTATTAAGACTTGGAGATGATCTGGCATCCCGTTTATAATTATCATTTTGTGATTATGAGCCTGAACAATTCCAGTGATATATTTATACAGTTCATCTCTCCAATGATGGGAAATCACAGCCGCATGGTATCTCACTACAAAAACAGCTTGAATATGGATTTGTGTATAGGAATTTGCCACCGCAATTGATCTATTTGTCCTACTTCAATTTAATACCCTCTCTGGACATTCCATTTATCTTTTTAAAAGATTTACTGAAATGATTTCATAAGAAAGCTATTCTACCTGTGTGTTTATTTCGTAAGGTCACTGTCCCGTAGGGACAACAGATTGGTATAAATTGTAGTGTACACCGTTGAGTCCCGTAGGGACGACATATCAATTTGTTTTTTGAAGGGAACACGTGTCAACCCTAAGTCTCTAAAAACATAATTTATTATTTTTAGACAAGCCTAAAAATATATTTCTATTGTTCTAAATAATCTATACCTTTGGGTATGGTTTGGAACAAGATCTTGTCCTTATATGCGCCCGTACTCCTCCTTTCCCTATTTATGGGGTGTCATGAATTGCTGCCGCCTGCACCTTTAGACGAAGAATTACTGGATGGCCCGGTGGAAGGGCTTACACCAGATCAATCTGCTTTATTTATAGCAGGTGATATTGCGTTCAACGATGAAGTATTTATTCCAGAATCCGGACTGGGTCCAATATTCGTAGCCACGTCCTGCGGATCGTGTCATGCTGGCGATGGTAAAGGACATCCTTTCACAACACTTACCCGGTTTGGTCAATTTGATGCATCCGGTAACAAATTCCTTAACCTTGGTGGCCCGCAACTGCAACATCGTGCCATCCCGGGGTACAGACCTGAAGCCGTTCCTGCAGGTGCTACATCTACAAAACTGCTACCTCCTGCCAATACCGGTTTGGGATTTTTAGAATTAATACCGGACAATGATATTTTGGCTCTTCATGACCCAAAGGATTTGGATGGAGATGGTATTTCAGGACGAGTAAACCTTATCGATCTACCTGATTATGTAAATCCCCAACCTGGAGCAATTACCATTAGTGGAAAGTACATTGGTCGATTTGGTAAGAAGGCAGCAGTATACAATCTACTTCAACAAACAGCCAATGCCTACAATCAGGACATTGGCATTACTTCTACATTCGAACCCAAAGACACTTATAGTGGATTAGTTATTGATCCGGAGGTTTCTGATAAAACTATTAATGAGGTAGTCTTCTATTTACAAACGTTAAAAGCTCCAGTTCCCAGAGTCGGAATTATTGAAGGTAAGAATTTGATGGAAACTACAGGTTGCACAAAGTGCCATGTAGCTCAATTTCAAACTTCTTTTTCGTCCGTTGCTGCACTCTCTTATCAAATCATATATCCCTATACTGATTTACTCCTTCACGATATGGGTCCGGAATTGGATGATGGCTACACTGAAGGGTCGGCTCTCACTAGTGAATGGCGCACGCCCCCACTATGGGGATTAGGTCTTTCTAAAAACTCGCAGGGAGGTAAGTATTTTTTGATGCATGATGGCCGGGCCAAATCCATAGAAGAAGCCATTTTACTACATGGCGGTGAAGGACAAAACAGCCGAACCTCATTTGAAGGATTATCTGCCGAAGAAAAGAAACAATTGATCCAATTTCTGGAAAGTTTATGAAAAGGAACGAATTCATAAAAACCTGCGGATCTATTTGCGTAAGCACAAGTGCCATCGCACTGCTGCTTCAAAGCTGCGGAAGTGTTCATTACGCTGTTCACACCATTGAAGGAAATACGATACGACTTAGTAAGTCAGAGTTTATTGAAGTAAAAGATGCACAAACGAATCAACGTTCATTTGTAATCGTGAAAGATAATAGCCTCCCCTTCCCAATCGTAGTATACAAAAACGGAGAACAGGCCACCGCACTGCTCATGCAATGTACCCATCAAGGCTGCGAAGTGAACCCCAATCCCTTTTCACTTGTCTGCCCATGTCACGGTAGTGAGTTTGACACAACGGGTAAAGTAATTAATCCACCAGCAGAAGAACCTCTTAAGCGTTTTAAAACCACAGTGGATGGTAACTACTACTACATTCACTTAAGTTAAAGCTGATGAGGATCTATATACTATTCTTTACACTGATACTTCTTATTCCATTTACCACCAAAGCTCAGGTGGATCAGCCAGAGGCTGACACTACCAAAATGCTGATGAATATGGATGCCGTATATACACGTCCTTTTATGCAAGTAGGCAAAATGCCAGTGGCCGTTGGTGGATACGTTGAAGCCAACACACAATACTTCGTTACAGATGGCATCACAGAAGGGTTCTCTTTTCAAATGCGAAGGCTTACACTCTTCCTCTCATCGACCATTAGTAAGAAGGTAAAATTTCTTTCAGAGTTGGAGTTTGAAGACGGCACCAAAGAGATCAACATTGAATTCGCTGCTATTGATTTCGAATTCCATCCATTGTTCAATCTGAGAGGTGGGGTAATCATGAACCCCATAGGTGCTTTTAATCAAAACCACGATGGACCCAAGTGGGAGTTTATAGATCGCCCGATCATGGCTACACAAATGTTGCCTGCCACGTGGAGCAATGTGGGCTTTGGCTTTCATGGAAAAAAATATACACGCAATCTGGTGTGGGCTTACGAAACCTATCTGACCAATGGGTTTGATGATCGAATCATTGCCAATACAGAAAACAAAACATTTCTTCCTGCCACTAAACTCAATCGCGACCGGTTTGAAGAAAGTAGCAATGGTATGCCCCTACTCACCTCCAAGATTGCAGTGAAGCATAGAAAGATTGGCGAGATAGGTATCTCCCATATGGGTGGGGTATACAACAAGTTCCAGGAAGACGGAGCGCAACTTGACCTCCGCAGAAGGGTGGATGTATGGGCTATAGATTTTAACAGCACCCTTCCTACCAAAACTTATCTGGCTGGAGAGATTGCGTTCGTGAATGTAGGCGTGCCGGAAACATATACGCAACAGTTTGGTACGTCCCAATTAGGCGCCTACTTCGATGTAGTTCAACCTGTTTGGTCGGGATTGTTATTCGGCTGGGACAATGTGCTGTTCAATGCAGTGGTAAGAACAGAATATGTAGACTGGAACCGCGATTCGTTTTTAGAAACCGGAGACTCAATCGCAGATGAAATCTTCGCCATCGTTCCCGGAATAAGCTTTCGACCATCCAATCAAACCGTAATCCGATTCAACTACCGTTTTCATTCACAAAAGGATTTGTTGGGCAACCCTCCTGCCAAGACTGGTGGTTTTCAGTTTGGAATATCTAGTTACTTTTAAATTCAGGATGCAGTCAGTGCGGCAATTTTGGAATAATTATTCCGATAGAGTATTCTACTTCAATCTTGCGCACAGAGCCGTCATATCATCGTGATTTGGGGTATCTTCAGAAAAATCATCTGCATCTTCAAATATTCGATTCAAGAATAGATCAAAATCCATAGACACTCTCAGTTGTACTTCAGCTGTATTGCTAAATCTCTCAAAACCATATTCTTCTTTTTTCAAATTGAAGCGTTCAAAGATACCATCTGATAATACGATGAGCATTTGTCCTGTTACAAATGGAATCTCCTTCTGACTTATCTTCATTTGCTTAAAGAATCCTAATGGTGGCTGTCTCATTTCGTGTGTAGACAATCGGTGCTCGGCTACATCGTAAATCATAGGAAAGGGCATTCCGCATGATGTAAATGTTAATGTCTTAAGTTTTGAATCCATAAGAAAAAGTTGCAGTGCAAGCCCTATTCCTTTAACAGAAACACTTCCGAGAATCGAATCATTAACGGCTTTGATAACACTAACCAAATCATTAGAATCTTTTAGCTGATCAAGATTATTTAGCAAAGCAACTTTGGCAATTGTGACCATCATTCCGGCAGTCATACCATGACCCGTTGCATCCCCAAAGGCAACGAGTAATCTGTGCTCATCAATTTGAAAATAGTCGTAATAATCACCACCTACTTCTGTAGCTGTTATCATCTTCCCTCTTACCTCCACCACTTCATTATCTATAGGTCTTTGTGGAAGCAATGAAAGTTGAACCTTACGAGCTTGCTCTAGTTCATCTATTTTATGTTGCAATTCCTGCTTCTCAAACTTTCGCTTTGCGCGGATGCGACTGTAAAAGAGAATACCAATTAATATAAAGCCCACCAACCCAAAAAGTGCAAAGTTCCTTATCAATCCTTGGCGCTGGATTTCCAGACCTTGAATGGAATTGAGTTGGGAAAGAATTTTTAGGTCATCCTTGTTCTTTTGAATTTCAAAATTCGCATTAATAATAGCTGCCTTTTTTTCAATGTCTTCGGAATGAATTTTGTCCTTCAGGAAAGCATAACGTTGCAGTTGTTGGAAGGCAACACCATCAAATGACAAAACATTGTGTATTTCATAACTTAATCTGTATACATCAGCTAATAATTGCTGGGTAGCATATTTCTCAGCTACGGGCAAACATTGTAAGATATGATACCTTGCTTTCGGATAGTTTTTTTGATTATATTCATTAAATGCCAACCCATAATGGGTAAATCCTCGGGCTATCTCGAGATTTGATTCAGTAGCTAGCTGCATACACAAATCCAATACTTGCTTCGCATCAACAAATCTATTTTTAAGAGAGTATATCTCCCCCAAAGATTCAAGGGCGATACAATATTCAAATGTGTGCCTTGGCTGCAGCTTCTTATAGGTGCGAACGGATTCCTCCGAATACACCAGCGCAGAATCCAGGTGACCCAACTTAATGTGATTCCAAGCAATAGAATTAGTTACCGATGCCCAAATGGCCAGGCTATCCGTTTCCTTTAAAATTTTATATGCACTCTTGTAATATGGAATTGCCTCGGCATATCGATAATAAAGATTATACAAGTCTCCAATTTTCTTAGTTGATCTAGCAGTTAGCCAGGTATCATCATTTTCTTCAGCTAATCGCAAAGCATCAAAATAATTCTGCAAAGCCATTTGCACATCATTCGCCTTGCGAAACTGATCGCCTGCCAAAAGGTTTTGCTTTACCAATTGTGTTTTAAGGGAGTCTTGTGCTCGCAGCGATAAGCAACCAGTAAAAAGAATAAATAGTAAACCGTATCTCACAAATATTGCGTCTCAAATTATGGACTGATTTCATCAATCAAGATAGTCCTTAAAATGAAAGACAACAAAATCATCATCAAGTTGCGCGAGAAGAAACAAACCACATATATTAAAGCAAAGGAATCTGAGATATCCCATACTCATTTGTTCACAAAAGGGTTTGCTAAACAATCTTAAAAAAAGAGGCTGTCTCAAAGTGGCACGTTTTGTTGAGCGAAAGCGAAACATCCCATATTTTAAATTCAAACTAAAGGGATTCTTCACTTTCACTCAGAAACACATCATTCTTTAACCTTTGAGGCAGCCTCTTTTTTCCGGTTTTACTTGTTTCTCTTAGTCCGCAAAGCTGACCGTTGTTTTTGATTTTATCAATTGCGGTCTAAGAATTATAGGAATTAAGAAGCACTGAATGATTGAAATGATTACACCAATCTGATCCGTAATTCCATGAGGTTCTCCTGCTGCAAATAGAATTGCTTGTATCGGGAGTGGACCGAGTATCATAATCAATAATGTTCTATTCTTTACAGTCCATGAAGTGAGCTGCTCATCTGCATTCTTGTCGGCCCTAATTACTAGAAAAATCAGTATTAAAGCCAGGAACGATAAAGGCAATACAATCCATGTAATAGAAATGTGAACGTTTAGTGTATCTCCGTTAAACATGGTATCCCCATTGATAACAATATCGGCAATGAGATTACCAAAAAAGTTAATAAACCATACACCTAACAATGTGTGGTAAATGGTACGATTACGCACCCAATACATAGAGACCATGAGGGCGCTATAAAATAGAAGTTGAGCAACCACATAAATAAAATCAAGATTCACGCCTGCCCCATAAATTAAAAATCCAAAATAGTTTGTCCCCCATTGATAAGA
>JBATLM010000210.1:0-16914 GCA_049289315.1 Cyclobacteriaceae bacterium | reverse complement strand
CTTCATCAGTTTGTAATGAAATCAACCCGGATGTTGTATTTCCAAATTCCAGTGGAGGATTGCCTGGGAATACCAAAACGTTTTTTATGAGGGCAGTATTAAATATGCTAAACGTACCAATGCCATTAAGTTGTGAATATCGGACTGCGTCATTCACCGGTACGTTGTTTAAGAATATTCCCGTTTCAGCAGGACTACTTCCTCTCAAACTAATGTTCGCAGATTCATCAGTAGTTGTTGCGGCAGCAGTTGAGTTTACAGCTAGAATGGGATCTGCTTTGGCACTAGGATTGGTATAGATTTCGATCCTATTGATTTTTTTTTGAGTAAACTCTTCTGCAATAAGCCGTTCTGCTTTCACCACTACCTCTTGCATTTGTTGTTTGTCAGGTAGCAGATTGATGATGTAGTCATTTTGTTGACCAACTATTAAGAGTGCTTCATTGAACCCAATGAAGCTAATTAATAGGGTATCTCCATCTTTGGCATGAATCGAAAATATCCCTTCGTAATTCGTAGCTGTTCCGCTTGAATTGTTGTCTTTGATGTATACATTGGCACCTGGCAATGCTTCTCCATTACTAATGTCTTTTACGACACCAGTAATGTTTTGAGCATTGACCACGATTGGCATCAATAATAAAATGATTATAAGATTTTTCATTGATCTCAATTTTCAGATTATGATTATAATGACTTTGCGAGCAGGCTAAACTTCACCCAGGCGAATTCGGGTTCTGCTTTTAGTGCCTTTTCAAATACATTTCTTGCTTTTGCTTTGTCCTCCTTCTTCAGATAGGCTTGGCCCAGAAAAGCAAGGGCATCTAGGTACAACCAGTTGTGTTGTAATTGCTCTGGCTTTGATTCATAGAGGGTAATACATTTCACATAGGAATCAATGGCTTCATCCAAGTCTCCACCAAACATTTCTGGTGTGAAGAATTTGGAGTTGGCGTATACTTTCCAAACCAACGCAGAATTGGGTGACTGGTCTTTGGCTTTTTCTATCAGGCTACCACTTTTAGGACCAAGAAACATTCCCATCATAGGGCTATAGGCCATTTTTAGACCATAGGTAGCAGATAGAAGTGCTTTGGGCTCAGCCCAGTTTTTATCTGACTTAATAAGTGCCTCTAGATTATCAACTGCCTTGTCGTAATGTTCATCAAATAGATCTTCGTCTTGATCGGCCATTGTTGCTGAAAGCAATCCGAACTGTGAAAGGGCAAGAGTGAATTGAGATCGCTTGTCCCCCTTTGCAAGTTTTGTTTTTTCGTTCACCTCTTTAATCCATACATCTTTAATGTTGCCATTAAGATAGGCGTGATAGGAGGAAGCATCTCCTTGAGCGAAAATTGTGAAAGAGCAGCATAATAGTAATGCAATTGATACGATGGTTGTTTTTACTTTTTTCATATTATTTAGAATTTATTGGTTATTGATATTTTGAAGTCCGTGATGGTGACATTTTCATTTTTCACTTTTGGGAATAGGAATGAGGTAACTTTAATAGTGCTTGACTCATTGATGTCTTGGGATTCTTTTAATGATCCCTTGATTTCAATCAAAGCAGTAAATGCTACTGCGATGCCAATCCCAAGAAGTGTTAATCTATTTGCTTTCGTATTCATAAACTAGTTTATAAAGTAAACTAAATTGACAAAAAAAATTACTTCTTAATATATTGCTGAAGTGATTTCACATAATCTTCAAAGGCCTTGATTCCTTTTTTGCTTACAGCACATGTTGTCAATGGCATCTTTCCTTTGAATGATTTATTCACATCGATATACCCCGCAGTCGATAGCTTGTCAATCTGCACACTTAAGTTTCCTGCAGTTGCCCCTGTTTTTTCTTTTATAAAAGTAAACTCAGCCGACTCCACACTAATGAGTAAGGACATGACTGCCAGCCTAAGTTGTGAGTGCAGTAGGGGATCTAAGTCTTTAAACATTCTTTTTTCTTGTTGCTTTTAATAAATATCCAGGGATTAAGTAGCCGCACACTATAGCTATGCTTCCGACTAAAAATTGATTGAGAGGGCTCACGAAAAAACAAATAATTCCGAAAACATAAAAACTAATACCACCTAGTAATAATGGTCTGAACTTTAGCATGATGCCGGTAACAAAAGTAGGTAGCGCAGTTACGATCAAGATGAGCGGAGTAACTTGAAAGTTTAATTTATTCATAAATCCAATAACTGGTAGAATGCAAATGCCAAAGGCAATCCACAACCACATGTTTACTCTATCAAGGTGGCTTGTCTTGCGTTGTTTTCTCCCATGACGTGAACCGTGTATCATGGAAATTACCCATGCGGGAATCGCAATCAACCAAATAAGGTGTGGTTGTTGAATGTCCGTGAATTTGATCATGACATACATGCCCAGATTAGCGGCAATCACCACCCAACCCCAAAGAATAAGATAGAAACTATTGCTGCTCATGTTGCCATGGGCTTGCCTGATCATTGACTGGATCAGATCCAGGCTTTGCTGCGGGGAGAGGTTGTCTGTTTCTTGTGTCATTGCAATGCTTTTTTGGTAAATGCCCTTTGTGGGCTAATAAGGCGGTTTTACTTGCCCCATAAGCTATAGTACGCAGTAAATGTAAAGTAGTTTATATTATAAACCAAATCAAACAAATAATTACTTATAGTATATGCTGTAATTTATATCAGTCAATTGCTTTATACACCTCTCCACCCTTCATAACAAACTCAATCTTTTCAAATTGATTTAGATCGCCTAACTGATTTCCTTTTACAGCGATGATGTCAGCGTACTTACCTACAGTAATGGAGCCCACCTTGTCTTCCCATTTAAGCAAACGAGCGGATTCTATGGTGGCGGCCTGAATGGCCTGCATGGATGTCATACCGTACTTCATCATATACGGAAGTTGTTTGGCGTTCCAGCCATGAGGGTACACACCACTGTCGGTGCCATATGCAATTTTTACTCCGGCAGCGACAGCTTTTCTAAATCCATTGCGTTGTGCCTCTGTAGTCTCTTCATTTTTTCGCAAGTATTCGGAAGGCCACCCCTCTCTGTGTCCTACTTCTGCAATGTAATCTCCGTTGAAGATGTCAGGTACTAGGTAGGTGCCGAACTTTTTCATCATTGTAATACCTTCGTCATCAATCAACGAGCCGTGTTCGATAGATTGTACACCTGCCAGTAATGCATTTTTAATTCCTGCGGCACCATGGGCATGAGCCGTAACTTGTGCTCCGTATTTTGCGGCCTCTTTCACGGCTGCCCGCAACTCTTCCTCCGAATATTCGGCTACACCAGGTTGGGTACCTGAGGTAAGCACCGCTCCGGTGGCCATAATTTTGATAAAGTCAGCGCCACCGTTAAGCAGCTCTCGCACTTTTTGTTTGATTTCATTTTCAGAGTTGGCAATACCAAATCGCATGGTGGGTGGGAGCACAATGTCTTGGGCAATTCCTGTGATATCCCCACTTCCGCTCGTAGTGGTTACATAAGTTCCCGCTACCTGCATTCGTGGTCCAGGTACAATTCCTTCTTCAATGGCATTGCGTAACGCTGCATCTGTAAAGACGCGCCAGGTGCCTACATCTCGCACAGTGGTAAAGCCAGCCATTAATGTTTTTTTTGCATTTCTAACTCCTTCAAAAGCATATTCAGCTTCAGATTTTTCCAAAGGTCCTGCGGGACTGGGTGATTGAAGGTCGACCAAGTGAGTGTGGCAGTCTATAAGGCCTGGCGTAATGAGATAATCAGATAAGTCGATGATCGTTGCATCCTTTGGAATAGAAGTTTTATCAGATTTAACAGCTTCGATGTATTCCCCTCGTATAAATACTAATTGATTTTTAAGCAACTGTCCATTCTCAGTATCTACAAAGGTTCCCGCCTTAATTACCTTTAGATTTTCTTTCACTTGCGCGTATACTGTTCCGCAAGCAAGACAAATGGAAATGAGGAAAATTTTACTACTCGCCATACAAGTTTGTTTGGATTGAAGTTAGTCAAAATCCACGGTGTAAGATCACTTTCCAAACCAACTAAATTTGGGTACTTTCACCGCCTTAATAAAACCTCTTTATAATGAAATCATTTTATCAACTCATTTTATTAAGCGTTGCCTTTTTGGTGGCGCCACTTGCACTATTCTCACAAGCTCAGCCGGATACCATTCCCAAAGCAGATGTTTCTACCACCAATCATACCGTACGGATTGATGGAAAAGTAATTAACTACAAGGCAATGGCTGGAACCATGCTTTTGCGAAACAACGATGACGAACCTATTGCTTTGCATGGCTTTACGGCTTATATAAAGGAAGGAGTGACTGATGCGAAAACGAGACCAATCAGTTTTGTATTCAATGGTGGTCCAGGGTCTTCTTCTATTTGGTTGCACATGGGTGTAATTGGCCCCAAGCGAGCTGTGGTCAATGATCCAGGTTTTACGCCTGCAGCACCCTACACTTTAGAAGATAACAATGCCTCCATATTGGATGTATCTGATATCGTAATGATGGATCCAATTGGAACCGGCTTGAGCCATGCTGTAGGAAAAGCAAAGAACAAAGATTTTTGGGGCGTTGATCAGGATATCAGAATGATCAGTCAGTTCATCAGACAATTTATCAACGAGAATGATCGCTGGAATTCACCCAAGTATTTGATAGGTGAAAGTTATGGTACATTTCGCAATGCCGGAGTGATGCATTACCTGCAACAAAACATGGGTATGTCTGTGAATGGGGTGGTGATGGTGTCTGCAGTATTTGACCTTCGTACATTGGTGTTTGCTCAGGGTGATGATATTTCTTATGTAATGAATTTGCCAACGTATGCAGCAACAGCCTGGTACCACGACAAAGTGCCTAATAAACCAGCAAGTCTTGCGGCTTTTATTCAGGAGTCTAGAGATTTTGCAAAAGGAGCCTACACTACCGCATTAATGGAAGGAGATGGATTGATAGGAGAGGCACGTAAAAAAACTGCAGAGCGCCTTTCTTACTTTACAGGATTAAGTTTGGAGTATTTGGAAAGAGCGGACTTAAGAGTGAGTGAGCCTGAGTTTACAGAGGAGCTATTACGTGATCAACGCAAAACAGTAGGTAGGTTGGATTCTCGGTTTACTGGAATCAATCAGGATCCATTAAGTCAGTATTCTGCTTATGACCCTCAGAGTGCGGCTATCAGCCCTGGGTATACCGCTTTGTTTATGGATTATTTTTACAACACACTAAAAGTAAATAAGGCCAACACGTATTATACGTCTGCTTATGCACGTCAAGGGTTTGATTGGGATTGGGACCATGCCATCAACGGAGCTGGGTTTCCAACACCTCCTAATACCGGAACAGATATGGCGCTTGCGATGTCAAGAAATCCATACATGAAGGTGTTGATTCTTAATGGCTACTATGATTTGGCTACACCTTTTTATGGTGTTGAATATTCAATCGATCATTTGGGATTGGAGAAAGACATCAAGAAGAACATCATTATGAAATACTATGAAGGTGGTCACATGATGTACACGCACCGTCCTTCATTGGAAAAATTCAAGAAAGAAACTGCTGAGTTTATTTTGGAAACGAGTAAACGATAGAACTTGATGCAGGATACTAGATGCTGGATTCTGGTTGCTAATAACTAGAATCCAGCATCTAATATCCAGATTTTAGAAAGCATCATGCCAGTGGCCATGCTCATACGACCACACCTTGCCTGGAGGTGCCTCACCACTTGGAGGAGCTGATGGAGTAAATCCCTGACCTTGCGCTTCTGCGCTACTATTGGCATCGTTGATATAATAACCGACAATTCCAATGGCCATTAATGCTACCAGGATGCCAGTGATAATAAAAGCCTGATTCATGCCACGATTAGATGTCTCGTTATCCATGTGACAATTTTTATATTTCTTCCCACTTCCACAGTGACATATATCGTTTCTACCTAGTTTTTCCATAAGCTCAAAGGGGTTTGAACGATTGAAGTTAAAAAATATCCCTGAAAACTAAATGCCGCTGATATAAATGGTATTTACTCGTCCTTAAGGCTATTGACTGGGTTTGATGTTGCGGCTTTTAAAGCTTGATAACTTATAGTGGCCATAGTAAAAAGTGAGACGATTAGACCTGCTAAAAGGAAGGTCTCTATGCTCAATGTTATCCGGTAGGCAAAAGACTGAAGCCATTCTCTCATGAGGAACCAAGCCAGCGGAGTACCCAACAAAAGGGAGATCAGCACCAACTTGGCGAAATCTTTTGAGACTAAACTTACAATGCTGGTAACTGTAGCGCCCAAAACTTTTCTCACACCAATTTCTTTTGTCCGTTGATTGGCGGTGTAAGCTGCCAAGCCAAATAAACCAACGCATGCTATAACAATTGCAATCAAAGCAAATGTGGTCATCAATTTTCCAGAGGCTTGTTCCGATTTGTAGAGGTTATCCAACTGACTATCCATAAATGAATAAATGAATGGGTCGTTGGGCATCAACTCTTTCCATTTGGTTTCAAGGCTACTTATCGTTTCGGTAAATTCACCATCATTGAGTCTGGCGATGAGAACACTCTGAAAATTTAATTGCCCCTCTGTACTCATCACTATCAGTGGATTTATTTCTGAGTGCAGTGACTCAAAATTGAAATCCTCAACTACTCCAACTACGGTGTACGAGACGGGAGTGTTAGGGTCAGCATTGTTAATTAAAACCGTTCCTACAGGGTTGTCCAGATTCATGGCTCTGGCAGCTCTTTGATTGATGATTATTGAAAGCGAATCATTGAAAGATGCATTGAATGATCTTCCTTCTATGATGTTCAGGTTTAACGTTGTTGCAAAATTGTCATCGGCAGTCATACCTTTTGGAGTAAATATTTCAGAGGTGCCAGGTAATCTAAACTGTAATCCAAAAAAATAACCACCAGGTACAGCATTCCCAGAGCCAATACTTCGAACTCCTGGTATCCTGTTCAACTCTTGTTGTAGTGCGGCTGATTCCTCATCTTGACTGTTGTGATTTATAACAACCAGGTTTTCCTTTTCAAAACCAAGAGGTTTGCTCTGAATGTAATTCAATTGATCATAGACAACCAACGTAGCCGAAATCAGTATGATGGACATGGTGAATTGAAAAAGGACTAATCCATTGCGCATCATATTCCCTTTTGATGACGACTTGAATTTTCCTTTTAATACGGTTACCGGCCTAAGTGCAGAGATATAGAAGGCAGGATAGAGACCGGCAATAAGTCCTAAAACAAAAGTAATTGCCAGCAATACAGCGATGACTATTGGGTTCTCCGTCAGGTTGAGATAAAGTTCTTTTTGCGCAATGGTGTTAAAGTAACTAACAGATAATTGAATAATAACAATGGCGATTACAACACTCAAAGCGCTGATCAGAAAAGATTCGGACAAGAACTGCGCGATAAGCTGACTTTTCTTAGACCCAAGCACCTTGCGTACACCAACTTCTTTTGCACGCTCAGCAGAACGAGCCGTAGCCAGATTTATGAAGTTGATACCAGCAATGATTAGAATAAGCAAACCAATAAACATCAGGACTTTCACCAACGTGTTGTTACCATTGGCCTTAATTTCGTTGGTGCGATTAGAATGTAAGTGAATATCGGTCAGCGGCTGCAGCAGATATTTGTAGCCATTTCCATCAGCAATATATTTTTGATAAGAGATACCCAGATCCCTTTCGATTTGACCAGCTGCGTACTTGTCTACTAATGCTGGAATTTTAGCTTCAGCAGCTTCTGCCTTGGTACCTGTTGCTAGTTTTAAGTAAGTAAAAGTTCCTGCAATGTAGTAATTGGGTTCTTCCAAAAAATCTACACCTATTGCTGGCCCAAGTGCATCAAACTTCATATGAGAATTTTCCGGCACGTCTTCCATTACACCCACCACCTCCAGGTTTTGATTATCAAGTTCCAACACTTTACCCAATGGATCTTCACTTCCAAAATATTTAGTTGCAGTAGAGGCAGTCAACACAATTGTGTTGGGATGTCGGAGCACATCATTTTTATTTCCCTTTAGCAGTTGAAAAGGGAACACCTCGAAGAAATTGGAATCAGCTGAGAAAAAGTAGTGCTCAGAGAAAATATTGTCTTTGTAACGCACTACAGAAGCGAAGTTGGGGAAGCCTATCAGTCGGGTGGAGGATTCAACTTCAGAAACTTCTTCTTGAATTACATTGGAGAAACCACTTGGAATCATCGCAAAGTGCGCCACACGATCAGGGTATATCCGGTCTTCAACCACACGGTATACATTTTGGTAGTCTGGAAAAAACTTATCATAAGACAATTCACTTTGAACGTAGAGAAAAATAATTAGCGATGCAGCGGCACCTACGGACAGGCCGAGGATGTTTATTATTGAGTAGACTTTTTTATTAATCAGCGTCCTGAATGCAATTTTTAGGTAGTTGAGTAGCATAGGTGTTTGGGTTGTTCATATTGACTTCCCAACTATTATACCATTTAAGGAAATCATGTAAATCAGCCATATTGCTGACCGATGTGATACAATGGGTGTACGAATCCGGGATGTTTGACTGCCAATACTTTTAGGCTACAAGCCTTCTGACTTTTGGATCACTTCTGCCACCCATTTTCTATCGACTGTATAATGAGTTGTGATGATATCAATATACTCATCCAAATTTAGTAACTCAGTTTTTGTGGCCTTTAGCTTGTCAAAATCCTCCTGCGTGGGAAAAGTATAGTAGTTGCCCGTGTCCTGTTGACTAAATGATTGGATTTTTTTATTGGAGGATAGTTGATCAATGAGTTCGCAAAGTTGATGACATGCTTGTGGGTATAAATTGACGATATGCCATAGAATACTTTTGCCAGGGAAAACTACTTGTTCATTGATGCGAATAATTTTTCCAGTGTCGATACTACTATCATCTATGTAATGAATGGTTGTCCCTATTTTCTTGTCTCCATTTAGAATGGCACGGAACGTCCCAAGAACGCCTTTATAATCGGGTAGTATGGCTGAATGTAAATTGATGATTCCTAGAGGTGGAATAGTGAGGACTTTACCCTTAAATATTTTTCCGAATCGAATAGAGATGTACAGATCAGGGGAGAAGGCTGAAATGGTTTCCAGTGAAGCGTCAAGTGATGTAACTGGAGTCACTGGAACTTTATATTTATTGCTGATTTGATCAAAAGAAAGAAAGCCAACAGTTGGGGTCAGCTTTAGTTTCGGAAATAAATATTTTAGTGGGAATTCTCTTTCGAGAAAAGCGAGCTGCTGAAGTGAAACTATTGCCGTTTGCTTTCCTACTCTTTCTGAAAGAAAAATATTAAACTGATGATTGGATAATGTTGGAAGTAAACAATTGAGCGCAATATTGCTTTCAAGGTCATTATTGAGAAATAAAGATATTCTCATCCTGTCTAAAACCTATTTTTCTTCTGGCAGGTATTTTGATGCAATTTCGTTTCCGGTTCGTTCACTGTCATACGCCCAATTAAGGACCCACCACCGCTCGCGATCAAAATATAATTGTATGCTGTTGATTCCCCGGCCTGTTACGGGCCCGTTAAGCTGATCTCGTGATTCGTAAGTACTCCATACGTGAGTGATATTGCCGAATGTTTCTGTCACCCGATGAATCTCAGATTCATAAAATGCATCTTGTGGTACGTTGGCATGAAACTCTTTTAATGTCATGGCACGCAGGAAGGGTTCGCCTGATCTGGTAATACCGCTGACCATTACATTGGCAGTAGGGTAATGCAGGGACTTGTCCCTTTCAGTTTGTTTAGGGCCGGCCGGACCAGACACTACTTCGTAATAGGCGTTGATTATTCCGTCCAGTGTAGCGACATCTTTTTTCAACGGATAGGGATTCTGAGCATAAGCATGTCCAAATCCAAAGAGGAGTATAATTAATCTACAGCACATAGCAACTTTAATTATTGAATGGGGGTGTTCATTTTTAAAACGTAAATATAGGGCCAGTTTTTTCCTGTAACCAACATGGATTGTGTGCCTTCGTGCCAGGCAATGCCGTTGAGTACATCTGCGTTAGGGTTGATAAGGTTCGTCTGTTGCACTAATTTGGAAAGGTCGAGAAACCCTAAAACTACTCCATTTGTGGGGTCAATCTTTGCAATCCAATTGGTGCGCCACACGTTGGCATAGATATGCCCATCAATGTATTCCAATTCATTGAGGGAATTGACAGGTTTATTATTGTATGTTACTTGTAATTTCTTTTTTATTTCGAAACTGAGCGTATCTCTAAAATACAGCGTACTTGTACCATCGCTCATTATTAATTGCGTGCTATCATGGGTCAATCCCCAACCCTCTGTAGTATAATTAAACTCATCAAGTTTTTCGTAGGTCTTAAGGTCATAAACAAAACCAACCTTATTTTGCCATGTCAATTGGTAAATCTTGTTGTTTAAAATTGTAATGCCTTCTCCAAAGTATTTTTTATCAAGAATTATCTTCTTGTCAGCTACCCCTGTCTTTACATTTACAATGCCTACCCACGAATTTTCCTGCCCAGTACTTTCGTAGAGTTGACCATTGTGTATTACAAATCCCTGAATAAATGATTCTTTACTATGCGGGAAGGTATTTTGAACTTTGAAATCAATAAATGTTGGATTCTCAATAGTTTCTTTTTTCGAAGTACAAGAAGTCAGTAGGAACCAAAAGCTAAAAAAGAAAGTAAGGTGTTTTTGCATTTGTTATTTAACGGAATTATTGACCCAAAGATGACTAAACCAATGCCAATTTCCAGCACTATCAGGTGCGGTAAGGGTATATAATGTTCTGCGCCTTGTGGCAAGAGAATGGGTAGATTGTAAGGTGAGTGTCATCTGGCCGGTAGTTTGGTCGATAATTTTGAGTTGGCATGCTCCGCCCTGCACAAAGCATTGTAGCTGATCAGTAATAAGTCCTTCAGTATTTATGGTTATTGTTAATTGTGGTTTGTTGATGCCAGAGGGTATAAGATTTTCTTCAGGTACTTTATTTATCACTTTTAGCGCTTGCATGGAGGCTTTACCGTCAAACATTGCAGCGTAATCCTGCGACATGGGAAACCTGGGGATTTGAAGATTGTCCATGCCGTTATTCATAACTCCGGAGTTCTGTGCTGCAGCTCCTGAAAATCCGTTTGATTTTAGGATGGTTTTCATTTTTTGATCGAATTCTCCATAGGGATACGCGAATACTTTTGGTGTAACTCCAAGATTCTTTTTTATCAACTGCTGGGCCATTGATAGGTCACTTTCAAAGTCAGCATAGCGTTGGGAGGGTTCCTTATTTAAGAAGTAGGCGTGTGAGTGCGTATGATTTCCAATCTCAATTTTATTGTTAACGGCTTCCTTTAGCTCCGGCCAATCCATATAGTCTCCACCTCCAACGGTTTCTGTGTTGATAAATAAAGTGGCAGGAAATTGATATTTATTAAGTAATGGGAGTCCATTATTGAAAAAACTTTTGTATCCATCATCAATGGTAATTACTGCTGTATTTTTCACTGGTGTATCATTGGAAAGGTATTCAATCGCATCCGATAGGTTTAAAACTTGATATTTATTATTGGTCAGCCAAACCAGGTGTGTTGTAAAATCTTCAATAGTGATATTGGTGCTTGGAAAGCGATCATCGCCAAACCGATGGTAAACAAAACAAACTATTTCTTTGTAACTTTTTTCATTTTCAGAACCAGAGTTCACAGGGTTGGCATTATTGGTTTGTCGAGATTGACACGCCAAAAGAAGAAAGGATAACAGGAAGATTGATATCCGAATCATGGCGCAACAAAATATTGTGGATCGATAACATAGCTGTCGTATTGAGTAAGGTTATTGTACTTTATCAACTTTCTTAGCTGGTCAGTGTATGCATTTCTTTTTTCGCTGTAATATTTCAGGTGGGGTAATAATTTAAACGGATCATTGCTTTCCTGAAGTGCCGTACGCAGTTCTCTGTACGCATGAGCCGAGCCTAGCGTTTTGAAGTAGTCTTCAATGGATTGAGATATATCATCGTAGGCTCGTACATGTATAGGGCCTGTTTCTCTGTTAATACCTGCTCTTATCCTTGGTTCATTTCGATTATAGGACCACATGCCAAATATGTTATTTCCTTCTCTGAAGAACCTTGACTGTCCCCATCCACTTTCTACCGCTGCCTGAGCTAATACAATGCTATTGGGTACAGTGCTCATGCGCTTCAAGAGATTTTCAATATCAGCTGCTTTGTATTTACGTTTTAGGTCTAGATAGTAAGTGCTATCCTCCTTTATCCATTTTTTCTTTTCGCTGAGCTCATGAACTTTTTGTCTTTCGGTTTCTAGGTTATGTTTTGTAATGAGAATGGAAGGCAAAACAGCAGAAATGAACAAGGCTTTAGCTTTAGGAACAGGTAATTTTTTTAAATCTTTGATATGGGTGTAAACAATTGGTTTTACTAATGAGTCCTTAATAAGATGTATTTGACTTAAGGAATCTACCTTGATTCTGGTTACCTGAAGTATTTTTTGATTGTCATTACAGCCTCCTAAAGCAACGACTATCATTAGAAATAGCTCTTTTTTCCTAAAGATCATTGGTCAAAAATAAAGGATTGGCCTACTGTTCAACAAATGCCGTGGCCTCTATCTCAATAAGGCACCCATAATGCAGCTCACGTGTAGGTACTATGCAACGTACCGGTTTATGAGCCCCAAAGAATTCAGCGTATATTTTATTTACCAAATCCCACATTTCCATTTTGGGAATGTATATCCTCATTTGCAGGACTTTGGCAGTACTGCTTCCAGCCTCATTCAAAATAAGCTCTAAATTTTGAAGTACTTGCCATGTCTGCTTTTCTATCCCCTCAGGTATCTCCCTTGTTTTTTGGTGGAAAGGGAGTTGCCCTGAGACATAAACTATGCCATTATGAGTAATGCATGGGGAATAATGCCCCTTCGGCTGGGGAATGTTTTTCGATATAACTATTTGCATGCCTGTCTGGATTTCGGTGAATTCTTATTATGGAGCATAATAAGCCTTATTTTCCTATTAATTCAGTCAAAATATTCCATTTTAACCCAAATTATGTGTCCGGTATTCCTTATATTCCATGTAGATTTTCCGTAGTTGGGCATTTTTTGACGATTGATATTTGGCAGCATGAGTAACAGCTCGCAAACCACAGTTTTGAAAGATTTTCCGGACCAATCCACGCTGCTGGAGATGGAAATGGAGGTGATGAAAATGATTGCCACGGATCAACCCTTGGTGGCAGTGTTGGATCAAGTCTCTCAAAATTTTGAAAAGAATATAGAGGGAGCCTATTGTTCGATTCTTTTGATGGACAAAGCAGGCAAGCATGTATTGCACGGTTCTGCGCCAAGCCTGCCAAAGGCATATTCCAATGCTATTCATGGTTTAGCCATTGGTGAGGCCAGAGGATCGTGTGGATCGGCTGCATATAAGAAAGAAAGGATTATTGTCTCCGATATTGCCAACGACCCGTTGTGGGTTGAGTTTAAAGACCTGGCACTAACTCACGGGTTAAAAGCCTGCTGGTCGACACCGATTTTAAGGAATAACGGAGAAGTTCTAGGAACATTTGCGATTTATTACAAAAGTATACATAGTCCTGATCCAATTGATCTTGAATTGATAGACAGATCCGTCAACCAGGTGAAGATTGCGATTGAACAACATTACAGTGCTTTAGATTTGGCCGAGAGTGAGGAAAAATACAGAACACTGGCAGAAGGGGTACCTGATTCTATTTCAAGGTACGATAACCAAATTAGGCTTACTTATGTCAATCCAACTGTACTCCGTTTATTAGGGGTAAAGGCTGAAGATATCATTGGTAAGACGCATAGTGAGATGGGACTTGAAGCCAAGCAAGTCAAGTTCAGGGATGAAAGCATAAAAAGTGTTTTTGAAACGGGTAAGCCCCTGCATACTCAGTTTGAATGGAGGGGAAAAGGGGGAAAAGAGGAAACTCTTCACTTTGATTGGCGGCTAAGCCCGGAATTTGATCCTCGTGGAAATGTTATATCTGTTTTGGGGGTTGGGAGAGATATTACAGAGCTAAAAAATGCTGAAAGTGAAATTGCAAAAAGAGAGAAATTTTTAGCCGTAATAACTGATAATTTCCCCAACTCATTTGTAACGGTTGTGGATAAAGATTTACGGGTAGTGTTCACAGGTGGAGACGAATTTACTAAGGCCAACCTGGATTCTGAGCTGTTTATTGGAAAACTTGTGGCAGACCTTTTTATGGAGTATGGAAAGGAAACCACGGATTTGATTGTAGACGCCTATTTAAAAACACTTAGAGGTGAACCTCAGGAGTTTGAATTGAATTTGAGTGACCGGCACTTGCTTTACAAAACCGTTCCCTTGATTACAAGTTCTAGTGAAATCAATTCTCTTCTTGTGGTGGTGGAAGATATCACCATCAAAAGGAAGGCAGAGACAGCTTTGATTAACAGTGAGTTGCTTTTTACGAAACTTACTACCAATGCTCCGGTAGGTATTTTTCAAACTGACATGTCTGGTGGTGTTAACTACGTTAATGAAGAGTTGACAAAGTATTCAGGATTAAGTTATGAGGAAACCATGGGGGATGGTTGGGCCCAAGCTGTTCATCCAACTGATCAGGGACGTGTGTTGATAGAATGGCAGCAGGCTGTTTCCAACAAAAGAGAGTTCAAATCGGAGTTTAGGTTTATTACTCCACAAGGAAAAGTTACCTGGTTGGACGCTCGCGCTGTTATCTTATTTGATCAAAATGATGAACCATATGGCTATATAGGAATGGCTTTAGATGTTTCCGATCAAAAGAGTATTAGTGGATTGCTGGAGGAGAATGAAAAGCGCTACCGGACTACCTTAGAAAGAATCACAGATGGTTTCGTAGCATTAGATAATAACTGGTGCTATACCTACATGAACAGAAAGGCCAGTGAGATTTTTGAGTGCGACCCACATGCTATTGTAGGAAAACACATATGGACGGAATTCCCGGAAGGAATAGGTCAACCATTTCATATAGCTTATGAAAAAGCTATGGAGACCCAGAAATATGTTTATTTAGAAGAATATTATCCTCCCTATGATATGTGGTTTGAGAATCATATTTATCCATCATCAGGAGGCCTTTCTATTTACTTTAAGGACGTCACACAAAGGAAGAGAGATGAACTTAAGGTGATTCAAGCTATGGAAGGCCTTGAGTTGGCAGAAGAACAAGCCATGCTTGGGAGTTGGGAGTTTAACTTTAGCCTGCAAAAGAGACTATGGTCTAAGCAGATGTTTAGGTTATTCGGATTTAATCCCCAGTTGGTGGCTCCTTCCTATGAGGATTTGATGGAACGCATCCACCCGGAGGATAGGAACACTTTTGAAGAAAATCTTAAGGTGATTCTAGATGGAGGGGATCCAGAGTTTTTTTTGATGAGGACCAACCCAGCGGTGCTTTCGTTAAGATATTTATTATGCCATTGGAGTGTTGAATATGATGAGAAGGGTAATCCGGCAAAATCTAGAGGAACGGTTCAGGACATTACCGACAGGATTATATCAGAGCAAAAGACCAGAGAAAGTGAGGAAAAATACAGAACCCTGGTAGATCAGGCATCTGATGGTATTTTTATTATAAACCCTTCTTTGAGATTTGTGCAGGTGAATAAAATGGCGTGCTCCATGCTGGGATATGCAAAAGAAGAGTTGTTCAAACTATCCCCGGCCGATATTATTATATTTAATGAGAAAGATCCTCCCTTTAGGTTTAGTGAAGTAAAGGAAGATACTTCTCTATTGCAGGAGAGAACGCTAAAGCGAAATGATGGTACCTCCTTTCCCGTGGAGGTTAATGCAACAAGATTAAAAAATGGAAATACACTTAGCATCGTTCGTGATATCACCGAAAGAAAAAATGCGGAACGGGCTTTAGCGGAAAGTGAAAATCGCCTGAGAACCATCCTGGACAACGAGCCAGAATGTGTTAAAATATTAAATAAGCGGGGAGAGCTAGTTGATATGAACCCTGCGGGGCTGGCCATGATTGGGGCAGAAAATCTGGGGGTGGTGAGGGGTAAATCGATGGTTCACCTCATTAATGCCCCTTATAAGGAGGCATTCATTAAACTTACTCAAAATGTATTTAAAGGTATTTCGGGAAAGCTGGAATTTGAAATAACGGGTCTTAAAGGAAGGCAATTATGGTTGGAAACACACTCAGTTCCATTTCGGGACTCAGACGGTAAAATCGTTTCTTTGCTAGGAGTAACACGAGATATTACTGAACGGAAAAATGCAGAGACCAAAATAGACCAATACACCAAACAGCTAAAAGAGCTAACGGTCCACCTGCAACATGTGCGAGAAGAGGAAAGAGCTGCGCTCTCCAGAGAATTGCATGACGAATTGGGTCAGCAACTGACCGCCATAAAAATGGATTTATCTTGGTTAAACAAGAGAGTAGGTTCGGATGAATTGACATCTAAATTGCAGGAAACGATGCACCTTACTCTTGATGCCGTTTCTACCGTAAGGAGGATCAACTCCGAACTTCGACCTTCCTTACTGGATGACCTCGGATTGTTCCCTGCACTGGAATTCCAGACTAATGAGTTTAGTAAAAGATTCAATGTTTCATGCTCAATGAAGGTAGATATCGATGAGCCGGAATTCGATCCAAACTATGATATTGCCATTTTTAGAATCTTTCAGGAGACGCTAAATAATATAGCCAAACATGCTCAAGCCACAGATGTAAAGATTGAAATCAAAGAGGAAGATCAGAAATTTCATCTTATCATTGTAGACAATGGAAAGGGATTTAATACAAAAGATGAAGGCAAGGCGAGGTCGTTTGGAATTCTGGGTATGACGGAAAGAGCGCTGATG
>JBATLM010000209.1:0-2693 GCA_049289315.1 Cyclobacteriaceae bacterium | reverse complement strand
GACAATGGCATTTTTACTGGGGAGATTATGCTTTATGTAAATGACACACGACATCTTGACTTATTAATTAAAAAGCTGGAAAAAGTAGAGGGTGTTGTCACTGCAAATCGCTTTGATTCAAAAAATATTGAGAATACCAATCTGGAGAAGGTATAATAGCGGTTAGAGCGTTCAATGGTCTATTTGTAGATCGATGACTTTGGCCACGTTATCGCTACAACTCTTATATTTGCAGGTCGAAACGAGAGTATGCCTATTAATCAAAAAGTTTACGAAGAGGTTCAAAAGATTTTCACAGCCTACCTTGAGAATAAGGAGTTGAGGAAGACCCCTGAGCGCTTTGCTATACTGGAGGAAATCTATTCTCAAGACGGTCATTTTGATGTAGAATCTCTTTACATCAACATGAAAAATAAAAACTATCAGGTAAGTAGGGCAACAGTATACAATACGTTGGATTTATTGGTAGAGTGTGATCTGGTAAGCAAGCATCAGTTTGGTAAAAATCTGGCCCAATATGAAAAGTCATTTGGTTACAAGCAACACGATCATTTGATTTGCACTGATTGTCATATAGTGACTGAGTTTTGTGATCCGAGAATTCAAAATATTCAAAACACAGTAGAGGAGTTGCTCCACTTCAATGTAATGCATCATTCTTTGATACTTTATGCAACCTGTACCAAGAAAAATTGTGAAAATAGAAAGGCATGAACTTTAGGCAGGAAATAAGCGCCAACACCCTCATTTTGAGAATAGCAGGGGATCTTATAGGAGAAGATAATGGTACGCAGCTCATTGAGGCGGTAAACGAGGCAATGAGTCATAAAGTGGTAACCTGTATTGTTGATATTTCAGAATTGCGGTATATCAACAGCAGTGGAATAGGGGTGCTTATCACCATTCTTACAAAATTTAGAAATAAGGGAGGGGAAGTTTATTTGATGAATCCTTCTGAAAGCGTAAAGAAATTGTTAGCCATAACAAAATTGAATGCCATTTTTCAGGTCGTTAAAACTGAAGAGGAGGCCATCGCATTATCCAAAAAGTAATCAGCATAAAATGAAAGTAGATGTGTTACTGGGTCTTCAGTGGGGAGATGAAGGCAAAGGTAAAATTGTTGATGTTCTTGCTCCAAAGTACGATGTAATTGCTCGTTTTCAGGGCGGCCCCAATGCCGGGCACACACTTGAGTTCGATGGCATCAAACACGTGCTGCATCAGATTCCTTCAGGAATATTCAGGTCCAACACCAAAAATGTAGTAGGGAATGGAGTAGTGCTGGATCCAGTGATTTTTAAAATCGAGATTGAAAAATTGGCTAAGTTTAATCTGGACGTAACTAAGAATCTTTTTATTTCAAAAAAGGCGACAATCATTCTGCCTACTCATAGATTGCTCGATCAGGCATACGAAAAAGAAAAAGGAGAGAATAAAATTGGAAGTACCCTTAAAGGCATAGGCCCTTCCTATCAGGATAAGATAGGCCGACAAGGCTTGAGGGTTGGAGATACTTTATCAGAAAATTTCAGAGCTAAATTCAAGAAGCTAACTGAACTACATTTCGCTATTCTTAAAAATCACGATTTAGAATACAACTGGGAAGAGCTAGAGACGCAGTTTTTTGAAGCCATCGATTTCTTAAAACAATTTGAGTTGATTGATAGCGAATACTTTTTAAACAATGAGATTAAATCTGGCAATTCAATTCTAGGTGAAGGAGCCCAGGGCTCATTATTGGATATTGATTTTGGAAGTTATCCCTTCGTAACGAGTTCAAGCACAGTTACGGCTGGCGCATGCACAGGATTGGGGGTTGCTCCTCATCACATCGGTGAGGTGTTTGGTATCTTCAAAGCATACAGTACAAGGGTAGGAAGCGGCCCATTCCCAACTGAACTTTTGGATGAGGAGGGGGAAAGAATGAGGAAGGCAGGAAATGAATTTGGATCAACAACAGGCCGTCCTAGAAGGTGTGGTTGGATTGATTTGCCGGCCCTTAAGTATTCTATTATGATCAATGGAGTTACTAAACTCCTTATGATGAAAGCTGATGTGTTAGATGACTTCTCAATAATAAAAGCTTGTACAAGCTATAAATTGGCCAATGGCACGGTTACGGACTCACTTCCGTATGAATTGGTGAATGAAAAAATATTTCCTGTCTATACAGAGCTTAAGGGTTGGAATACTTCTTTGAAAAATATTACCAAAGAAAATATGCCTGAAGAACTTTTGGCATATGTTTCCTTCTTGCAAAAAGAGCTTGAAGTGCCAATTACATTGATCTCAACAGGCCCTGATCGGCTTCAGACCATTCATTTGTAGCCCTACTCTAAAAAATATTTCGAAAAGGCACTTGCATTACCCAAATTCGAAGATTATCTTTGCAATCCGTTTTGGAAAAAGGTAGGCTTCAGTCGGAAGCTAAGCCGAATCACACAGGTTTTTTTATGGCCTCAAAATGAGTTGAAAATGATCAACTCAAAACGTTCTTTGAATAGATGGAATTTTGATAGCGGACCCGTTTCATAATCGATAGAGGTTATGGAGCGAGTCGGTTCTTTTTAAGGAAAGAAATCGATGAGACTAAGGGAAAATGAACATAGTTTGATCACACTTTAGGGTGTGAGTTCAAACGGTTATAATGGAAGCAGCGATGCGGAAGTTATAATAAAGGATTAATACTATGG
>JBATLM010000208.1:0-7821 GCA_049289315.1 Cyclobacteriaceae bacterium | reverse complement strand
TGGGCATAGTTATGCAGAAGCAGGTAAAATTGCCTCTTTGGCATCTTCTCGTGTGGTGTCGCAGTTTGGTCCCAGGTTAGAACCCCAGCAAGCGCAACGTGTGCTGAAGGATTTGATTGAGCAGTAGTAGTATGATAAGATATTTTTTGACGATGGTGGTAATGGTGAGTTGGCTTACGGCAACGGCACAAGCACCTAAAATTGAATTCATAGAATACGATCTGGACAATGGTTTGCATGTTATTCTACATCAGGACAACAGTACTCCGATTGTTGCGGTTTCTGTCTTGTATCATGTAGGTTCTAAAAATGAGGATCCGGAAAGAACCGGTTTTGCCCATTTTTTTGAGCATCTTCTTTTTGAAGGATCAGAAAATATAAAGAGAGGAGAGTTTGATAAGTACATAACCAATGCCGGTGGTACCAACAATGCCAATACCTCTAATGACCGCACCTATTACTACGAAATTCTTCCATCCAATCAATTAGAGTTAGGCTTGTGGTTGGAATCGGAACGGATGATGCACGCCAAGATTGAACCCGAGGGTGTAGAAACACAAAGAGAAGTAGTGAAGGAGGAGAAACGCCAGCGCATGGACAATCAACCATACGGGAGTATACTCACCGAAATATTGAAAAGAGCATATACTGTTCATCCTTATCAATGGCCCACTATCGGATCACTAGAGCATTTGAATAGTGCAACTCTAGATGAGTTCGTTGATTTTTATAAAACTTTTTATGTTCCTGAAAATGCGACTTTGTCAATTGCAGGTGATATAGATATCAAAGAGACGAAAGCAGCTATCGACAGATATTTCAAAGACATAAAGAAGGGAGTAAAGCCAGTCCCAAGACCAAATGTTATAGAGCCACCTCAAAAGGAAGAGATAAGGGATGTGGTATTTGATAACATTCAGTTACCGGCAGTAATTCAAACGTATCATATGCCCGCGCAGGGAACTTCAGATTCTTATGCATTAAATATGCTAAGTACCGTGTTGAGTGGAGGCCAAAGTTCAAGGATGTACAAATCATTGGTAGACGAACAAAAGAAGGCGTATGTCGTTCAGGCATTTCCATTCTCTTCAGAAGATCCCGGTCTATACATTGCTTTAGGCTTGGCCAATGTGGGTGTAAGTGTGGATGAACTGGAGAAAGGAATGGATGAAGAGATAAGGAAGGTGCAAGAAGAACTTATACCTGAAAAGGAATTTCAAAAAGTACGCAATCAGATAGAAAGTGATTATGTACAAGGAAATTCATCGATGATCGGCATTGCCGAGCAGCTGGCCAACTACCATGTGTACTATGGAGATGCCGGATTGATTAACAATGAGTTGGATCGCTTTATGAAAATTACAAGAGAAGATTTGCAGCGTGTGGCAAAAAAATACCTGACAAAGGAAAACAGAGTAGTGTTACATTATTTGCCAAAGTCAGCGCAACAACAACCTGATGGGGCCAAAGTGAAATCTGACAACTAATTCAAACGAAGAATACCGAATGAGAGCAGTATTGATTGTATGGTTCGTTTTAAGTCTGGGTAGTGCCTTTGCGCAAATGGATAGGAGTAAGGCGCCATTGCCCACCCCGGCTCGCGAGATTAAAATTGGAGCTTATCAATCCTTCACATTAAAAAATGGGCTTCAGGTTTTTGTGGTAGAAGATCATAAACTACCCCGGTTGCAGTTTTCAATTCAATTGAAACATGACCCGATATTTGAAGGGGAAAAGGCAGGTTATGTTTCTATTGCAGGTAATTTAATTGGAACAGGCACGTCCAGCAGAACCAAAGCACAATTGGATGAAGACGTAGATTTTATTGGAGCATCGTTAAATACAAGTGCCTACAGTCTGTATGGTTCCAGTCTTTCTAAGCACAATGAAAAGTTGCTGGAACTGATGACAGACGTACTTTATAATCCATCTTTTGAACAATCTGAATTGGACAAGTTAAAGACACAGACCATATCGGGCATTGCGGCCGGCAAAGATGATCCTGGGACGATTGCAAGTAACGTAAGAGGTTTTTTACTATATGGAAAGGATCACCCTTACGGGGAAGTAGCTACCGAGAAAACCGTGGAGTCGATTACCATTGAAGACTGTAAAAATTATTACCAAACTTATTTTAAGCCCAACAACGCCTACCTGGTAGTGGTAGGGGATGTTACCCTTAAGCAGGCAAAAAAGATTGTAGAGAGAAACTTTTCTAAATGGGAAAAAGGTGAAGTAAAGAGTGAATCCTTTTCTATGCCTCTTGCTCCAGAAAAAACTTTTGTGGCATTGGTGGACAGGCCATCTTCCGTTCAGTCTATTATTAATGTCGCGTATCCCGTTGACCTGAAAGTAGGAAGCGATGACGTGATTAAGGTAAGGGTGATGAATCAGATTTTGGGCGGAAGCTTTTCAGCCAGGCTCAATCAAAACCTTCGCGAGAAACATGCTTATACCTATGGATCCAATTCTCAATTGAGTAGCGATGATTTGGTGGGAAGGTTCAATGCCTCAGCTAGTGTAAGAAACGAAGTGACGGATAGTGCAATCCACGAGATCATGTATGAGTTGAGCCGGATTGTGAAAGAACCTGTGAGCTCAGAAGAATTAATGGCAGCCAAAGCTTCAATTGCTGGGTCATTTGGCCGGTCTCTGGAGCGGCCACAAACCATCGCCAGTTTTGCCGTAAATACTGCCAAATATGATTTACCTAAAGATTACTATTCAACCTTTTTAAAGAGGTTGGAAGTTGTAACCATTGAGCAAGTTCAGGCTACAGCCAAAAAATATATCACCTCTGATCGTGCTTACATTGAGGTAGTGGGAAAAGGAGCGGAGGTGGCAAAATCACTGGAGAAATTCGGAGAGGTAAAGTATTACGATATTGATGGAAATGAATACACTCCCGAAACTGAGAAAGCCCTACCGGATGGTTTAACTGCTCAAAAAGTAATAGACAATTACATAAAAGAAATTGGGGGTGCTGGAAGGGCAAAAGAAATTAAAACCCTTAAAATGATCTATAAGGCGCAAGCAATGGGTGCGGAACTGACCATGACAGTAATAAAGTCTGCTCCAAATAAAAGCGTATTAGATATCAGCGCAAACGGAGCGACCTTTCAAAAGGTAGTCTCCAGCGGAAAAGAAGTAACCATTTCTTCTATGGGTCAAACAGTACCCATGGATTCAGAAACCAGAGAAAAGACTTTTTTTGAAAGCGCCATATTTCCTGAGTTAGTTTTGGAAGGGGTATCCACTAAATTGATAGCTATTGAAAAGGTAGGCGGGGAAGATGCATATGCCATTGAGTTCACACTTACCTCAGGCGGCATATCTACTTATTATTATGATGTGCAAACAGGGTTGAAAGTAAAACGAACAGAAAATCTGGAAAGCCCACAGGGTACAATGGTGTCCGTAACTACCTATTCCGACTATAAAGAAGTGGACGGGGTCAAATTCCCGCAAAAGATTGGCCAGCAGCAGGGGCCTATGAACTTCACTTTTGAATTGGTAGATATACAGGTCAATCCGGAAGTAAAAGATGCGCTTTTTAGCGTGAAATAAGCCAAATGGACATATCAAATGAGTTTTCATCTCATGGACACCTTGGATTTAATAAAAATACTAAGCATCTTTGCAGCCCTTTAATAAAATAAGGTAAATCGAGAATTGCAATGAAAAGGACTTACCAGCCATCGAAGAGAAAAAGAAATAATAAGCACGGTTTCCGCGAGAGAATGGCAACAGCCAACGGTCGTAGGGTGTTAGCTTCCCGCAGAAGGGCTGGCCGTAAGAAACTTACCGTTTCTGACGAGAAAACCCCTAAGGGTTAATAGAAGCCTCACTTAGTTTCGCGTGAGGATTCATTAATTTGGCCTCATGGGCAAATTCAGCTTTCATACAAGCGAAAGACTCAAAAAGGAAAAATTGATAAAGGAACTCTTCACCAAGGGTTCCTCTTTTAATTTATACCCGTTCAGAATACTTTATCTGCCCAACCCTCACAAAAGCGCTTTTCATCAGGTGCTTTTTACTGCTACTACAAGGAATTTTAAGAAGGCCGTTGACCGCAATAAAATTAAAAGAAGGTCAAGAGAGGCCTACCGCCTGCAAAAAAGTGAGTTGAATGAAACCCCAAAGCTGCTTATAGGGTTTATTTACATAGCCAAGGAAATACTTGATTACAACCAAATCGCAGGAGCCATTACAAAGGCGATAACAAGGTTAAATGAGGCCAGAATGAAGAAGTAAGCCTAAAAGGCCTCCGATTTGTATATTTACAGATACGAATGAAACTCAGAATGAAAAAAGGTCTTTTTGGTATTCTTATCGTTGCCGCAGCAGTCGTTGGTTTTTCATTTACTGCACCAGCAGAGAAATACTTCGACATCGCCAAAAGCCTGGATATTTTCGCGACACTTTTTAAAGAAGTCAATGCCTACTATGTAGATGAGGTAGATCCCAAGGAGTTGGTGAACATAGGCATAGATGGTATGCTCCAATCCCTCGATCCATATACGGATTACATTCCGGAAGAAAATCTGGAAGAATTTAGTATACAGACAACTGGCCAATACGCAGGTATCGGAGCCTTAATTGGAGTCATCAATAATAAGACGGTGATCACTAATCCCTACGAAGGTTTCCCGGCCAATAAAGCTGGCTTAAAAGTGGGGGATCAGATCATCTCTGTTAATGGAGTAAACATTGAAGGTAAAAACACAACTCAGGTGAGCACACTGCTCAAGGGAAAGCCAAATACAGAAGTGAAACTGGTGGTGAGACGAGCGGGTAAAAGCGAAGACCTGATACTTAATATCAATCGTCAAAAGATCAAACTAAGCAATGTAGTCTATCAAGGAATTGTGGGTGAAGATATCGGTTATATTAAGTTGGATGATTTCACTCCTGGAGCAAGTAAGGAAGTGGAAGCTGCCGTTGTCGATTTAAAAAAACAAGGAGCTAAAAAACTAATCCTTGATCTAAGAGATAATCCAGGGGGCCTATTGTACGAAGCGGTTAACATTGTGAGTCTGTTTATCCCAAAAGGATTGGAAGTAGTGTCTACAAAAGGAAAGGTAAAAGACTGGAACAAAACTTATGTTTCTTTAAACAATCCCATTGACACGACCACTCCATTGGCCGTCCTTACCAGTGGAGGAAGTGCCTCAGCAGCAGAAATTGTTGCAGGTGCGCTACAAGATTACGACAGGGCTATACTTGTTGGACAAAAAACTTTTGGAAAAGGCCTGGTACAAACCACACGTCAACTTTCTTACAATGCGCAGTTAAAAGTGACTACCGCAAAATATTACATTCCAAGTGGGCGATGCATTCAGGCACTAGATTATGCACATCGAAACAAAGATGGGTCGGTTGATAAGTTTGCTGATTCCTTAAAGACAGAATTTCTAACAAAAGGAGGACGCAAAGTATATGATGGTGGTGGTCTTGATCCTGATGTGCAGGTAGAGAATGAATACCTGAGTCCCGCTGCTATCCAACTCATCACTTCTGGCCATATATTCGACTATGCTACCATTTATGTTGCAGAGCATCCGCAACTAACTTCTGTTCAAAACTTCCAACTATCAGATGCAGATTATAATAAATTTGGAGAATGGTTAGCTTCAAAAAAATTCACTTTTAGTTCCGAGCTGGAGGAACAAATGGAGCAGTTGGTGGAAGTGGCTAAGAAAGAACGCACTTACGGAGAGATTCAAGGACAACTGAGCACTTTGAAAAAGCAATTGGAACAAAATCGATCCAAAGACTTGGTGCGATACAAAGATGAAATCGGAAGAATTATGGAAGAAGAGATTGCCTTTCATTTTGGATTGATCAAGGCGCAGGTAGAACTCTCATTAATGCGCGACAATGAATTAAAGGATGCTGTAAAAAACCTTCAGCAAGAAGAGCATTACAGAAATTTACTTTCCTCAAAATAATGCCGCTCATTCTTAGCCTGGAGACAGCTTCAACCGTTTGTTCTGTTGCACTACACGATAATGGGGTGATCAAAGCTTCATCCCATTTATATATAAGTCAGTCAGCATCTTCTCAACTGGCCGTAATGGTAGATGAGTTACTCAAACGTTGCGAACTTAAACCAAATCAACTCAGTGCTGTTGCTGTTTCCGAAGGCCCCGGATCGTATACAGGTTTGCGAATAGGCGTGGCCAGTGCCAAAGGTTTATGCTACACGTTGGATATTCCATTAATAGCGGTGAATACGCTGGAGGCCCTCGTTCAAAAAGTAACTACTCAGTTTTCTGACGAAGTAATTTTGTGCCCCATGTTGGATGCCAGGCGCATGGAAGTGTATTGTTTACTGGCAAATAACAAAGGTGCTGTGTTAGAGCCCACTCAGGCAAAGGTGATTGATGAATCTAGTTTTGCGGATGTATTGTCAAAAAATAAAATGATCTTCTTTGGCAACGGAGCCGCTAAGTGCAAAGAAGTAATCACAAGCCCCAATGCCATTTTCCTTTCTGATATCGTCCCCTCTGCAGAGCAAATTGGAGAGTTAGCATTTAAAAAATTTCAGTCGGAACAATTTGAAGACCTAGCCGACTTCGAACCTTTCTATTTAAAAGATTTCCTCATCAAAAAACCAAAACCATCATTTTGATGTTGGATAGGAGCAGCGAATTATGAGTGAAGAAATTATCAATAAAGTAGCACGAAGCCCCTTGCAAACCATCGACTTGGAAGCGTTTTATGTCGCTGGCGAACGGATCAGTCTGGATATTAAAGACCAGCTATTTCAAGGTATGGTGTTACGCGAAAAAGACTTTAGAGATTTCATCAGTACAAACAACTGGGCCAGCTTCGAAGGAAAACATGTAGCCATTCAATGTTCCGCTGATGCCATCGTTCCCACTTGGGCCTACATGCTGCTGTCAGTAGCACTAAAACCTTTTGCGGAAACAATTTTGTTCGGAAGCTTGGAAGAATTGGAAACACAACTTTTCAAATCCAGACTTGACGCTATTGATTGGAACAAATACGAAAATGCCAAAGTGGTAATTAAAGGTTGTATCAAAGTAAAAGTACCCATCGCTACTTATGTTGATGTCACCAGTCGCCTCCAACCTATCGCCTCCAGCATCATGTTTGGCGAACCCTGTAGTACGGTTCCTATTTTTAAACGGCCAAAAAAGTAAACTTTGGGCGTGTCCCGCGCCTACCACAATCACAATTAGTAAATAATTTATAATTATTTTCTACTTAAAATTTAACAGTGCGCAGGCCGGGCTATTCGCTGCTACTCCTCGCCCCAACCCTCAAAACAACCCCGGCTGCGGGGTATACGCTACTATCCCTCACGCAAATCCACTGATAATCAGTCGAATCACCCTTTCATTTTTGATTGCCTCATTCTAGTATTCCTCACATTACAGCATCATCATCATCTTGACCACGAAATCACCGCTCACTTATCTTTTAATTATTTTAAAACTTTCTGCTCCATCTTTGCTTAGATGTCATTAAAGATTACCTTTGCGCTCCCGTTTAGGGGAACGTGTGTCATTCAGACGGTTTGACCACTCTAAAAAAGACTTAAAAGTCATCAATGAATCCTCCGAAAATCAATTGATTGAGAAGGTTCAAACGTTCTTTGAATAGATGGAATTTTGATAGCGGACCCGTTTCATAATCGATAGAGGTTATGGAGCGAGTCGGTTCTATTTAAGGAAAGAAATCGATGAGACTAAGGGAAAATGAACATAGTTTGATCACACTTTAGGGTGTGAGTTCAAACGGTTATAATGGAAGCAGCGATGCGGAAGTTATAATAAAGGATTAATACTATGG
>JBATLM010000207.1:0-36745 GCA_049289315.1 Cyclobacteriaceae bacterium | reverse complement strand
CTTTGCAAAAATGGAGTAACTACAGTGAGTGCAAAAAAACCATAGACTACAGTTGGAACAGCCGCCAGCAATTCAAGAGCTGGTTTTACGGTTCTTCTGAATTTTTTGCTAGCATACTCGCTGAGATAAATTGCAATGGTAAGCCCAATAGGTAATGCAGTGGCAATGGCAATAGCTGTGGTAAGGAATGTCCCCATTAGCAAAGGCATGATGCCGTAGTGCTTTTGAGTAAACAATGGGGTCCATTGCGTGTCCGTTAAAAAATCAAAAATAGAGACTTGCTGAAAAAATGTAAACGACTCACTAAAGAGTACTATAATAATACCCACTGTAGTAAGTATTGTTATCAGCCCGCTGAACGCCAGCGCTCCTTCTATTATCCTTTCTCCTGGTCTTTTCAAACTACTTGCAGCTATGCCGAAAGGCCTCGCAGTTTTTTATTTTAAGATTATTGATTGACGGGAGCAATAAAACTTTTGAATGCATCCAGTCCTTTTTGGTATTCTGCTTGCGGAAGCGCGATATAACCCACATCAGGAACAAGTATGGATGCATTGTTCAAGTAGAAATTAACGAACTCAACCACCTCAGGCCTTTTTGCCGCCACATCATTTACATATATAAATACTGGTCTTGACAAAGGCGCATAAGTGCCATCTTTCACAGTTTGTGTTGAAGGTTCAATTGGGCCACTACCATTATCCACTCCTACCAGTTTCAACTTGTCAATATTTTCTTCGTAGTAAGCCAATCCAAAAAATCCAATGGAATTAACATCTCCTGAAATTCCCTGCACCAAAACATTATCATCTTCACTTGCGGTATAATCACCACGACTGGAACCACTCTCACCTACAATTACCTCAGTGAAATAATCATAAGTACCTGATGCAACTCCTGGGCCGTAAAGATTGAATTGCTCATCCGGCCATCCTTCGCGAATCTGGCTCCATTTAGTGATTGTGCCCTGTGCTGATGGTTCCCAAATCTTTTTTAATTCTTCTACAGTAAAATGATCCACCCACGTATTCTCTTTATTAATCAGGACGGCCAACCCATCATAAGCAATAGTCAATTCAAGGAATTTCACATTGTTTTCGGCACAGATTGCAGCTTCCTGATCTTTAATAGGACGTGATGCGTCATTGATATCACTTTCACCACGACTGAATTTATTAAATCCACCCCCAGTACCCGAAACACCAACAGTTACCCTCACTTTTGGTTGATCTACTCTGAATTCCTCGGCTATGGCCTCAGTAATAGGATAAACTGTGCTGGATCCATCAATTTTAACTTCACCTGTTAAATAATCAGATGCTGAGTTAGAACTATCATTTTTTGAGCCACATGAAAGGGCGACTGAAGCAGCTAAAATTACCGTAAAAAAGAGCCTAGTATTTATGTTCATCTGGTGGGTGTTAATATTTGCGCAAAAATACCTGAGAGAATCCCCGTAAATCGCCAATGAATGTTAAGCTTGTGTTAAGCTTATGTTAAGGCAGAAATAAAAATAAATAGTAGTAGTAAAAAAACTGATAGCCATTTAACTACTTTTGCGCGCCATTTTTAGAAATGTTGCCTTGATGTATTGCTAACGAATGGGTTTTCTCTTTCTCTCGTTTTAACTCTAAATACTTCCCTGTATGAAAACTTTAAAACTTCTATCGCTGATTTTGTTGATAAGCGGATTATTTCACTCCTCAGCAATCGGCCAAAATCAAGAGTCAGCCGAATCAATACCTTTCAATTTCTTCTATAAGAAAGGACGTGGGTTTGGATTGGTGACCAAGGACAGTATTTTTTCTATTAATTACCAATTTAGAATTCAAAGCAGAGCCACTTTCAATTCAATTAGCGATTCTGACTTAGGATTACAATCAGCAGAAATGCGGGTTCGCAGATTGCGCATGAAATTCGAAGGATTCGTTTACGACCCCAGACTTACTTACTACATCCAACTTTCATTTTCAAGGGGAGATATGGACTTCAGAGGAATAGAAAATTCAGCCATAAACAATAGCCCCAATGTTGTGAGAGATGCTGTGATCTATTATGCGCTAACTAAGAATATTAAATTAGGATTTGGACAAACTAAATTACCAGGCAATCGGCAAAGAGTAATCTCGTCAGGGGATCAACAATTCATAGACCGGTCCATCGTCAACGCCACCTTTAACATTGATCGAGACTTCGGTTTTTTTGGACAGTACTCAGGCAAGTTTATGAATCTAAGAGGCGCCCTGACTTCGGGTGAAGGAAGAAATTCAAATCTTTCACCCAATAGCGGACTAGCTTACACAGGACGGGTTGAGTTTCTACCATTGGGGAGATTTACAGGTAATAATGATTATGTTGAAGGTGATTTGGCACGTGAGTCAAGACCAAAACTTTCAATTGGCTTAACTGCAAGTCAAAACAATAATGCGGTCAGACAATCCGGCCAGCTAGGCAATGACTTGTTTGAAAGCAGAACGTTGAATTCAATGGAGGCAGACATTCTCTTTAAGTTCAATGGAATATCATGGTATTCAGAATACATGGAACGAAATACATCCAATCCCATTACTATTAACCCATCGAATCCGTCAAGTCTGCGAACAGTTTTTGCCGGATCAGGATACATGTCTCAGCTAAGTTATTTATTCAAAAATAACATTGAAGTTGGTGCCCGTTATGCTACTACAAAGCCCGAAAAAGCACTTTACGAAAATGTTAGCTTTCCACAGCTCAACGAAAGAAAAACAGAAACTAAAGAACTAGTAGTAACTAAATATTTAGTAGGCCATAGACTCAAAATTCAAGGAGGCATCATGTACACCAGGCTATCAGGGTTGGTTGCACCTTTTAATGAATCCGACTATTGGTCTGGTTCATTTCAAATGGAACTTGGAATATAACGCTAGAATTAAAGTGGTTTATCCTCATCCAATATTAAGGTTGTGTTACCCTTTTGTTACCATGATTAGAGAATACGGTTAAAAAACACTTGCTGAAGTGAATCAGCCAGATGCTTTCTAATGTGTATACTTAAGGTGAAATCATGTATTTCATCCATGAATCGAATGAAAATATAATTAAGGCGAATGCGTTTATTAATCGCGCTTCAACCCTCTGGTCCGTTTTCATCTTCTTAACATTAGCGCTCAAAATTTGCAGCCATATCCTTCCTGCCAATAATCTGACGAATCAAACTAACAGAATAACTACTTTTGCAGCGTCATTTTAAAAGAAGTTTAAATAAAAGTTAAGCGCATGTTATCTATCAAACGGATTTTTATCCTTTTTATAGTTATTAGTTCATTCACCAGTATAATTGGGTTTGGACAAGATATTACCAACAATAAATTTGGCAAAGGATTGAGGGTAACGGCAGCAGACTCTTCTTTTGCCCTCAAATTTGGGCTTAGATTTCAAACGCTGTATGACGGTAGACTTAACCTCGAAAATCAGGATTATGATGACAGGCTGCTGACCCGAAGGTATCGCTTAAAATTTGATGGGTTCGTCTATAACCCCAAGTTGGTTTACAAGCTTGAGTTAGGTATTTCCAACCAGGATATAAGCGGTGGCGATATCCCTCAAACAGGGGAGACCTCCCGCATTATTTTGGATGCCGTATTAAAATGGAATTTCAAACCACATTGGACGCTTTGGTTCGGCCAAACTAAGCTGCCAGGCAACAGGGAGCGTGTGATCAGTTCGCAAAGTCTTCAGTTTGTAGATAGAAGCAACCTGAATTCAAGATTTAATATCGATCGTGATGCAGGGATTCAGCTGCACTACGAGGAAGACAAAGTAAAATTGATTGGTTCAATTTCTACCGGAGACGGGCGTAATATCATTACCAATCAGGTCGGTGGTTATGATTACACCGTACGGGGAGAATACCTGCCTTTTGGGGAATTTACTAACGGTGGTGATTATTTTAGTTCAGACCTAAGCAGAGAACAAAAACCAAAACTCTCTATTGGAGCTACCTACGACTATAACGATAGAGCTACAAGACAACGTGGGCAATTAGGAGATTTTCTCTCTGCACAACGTGACCTTGAATCCATCTTCATCGATGCCTACTTTAAATACAAAGGCATTTCATCGCTCATTGAATATGCAAACAAAAAATCTCCCGATGGTTCCGTTATTGTAGATGGTGCTGGCAACTTTTTAGAGGCTTTTTATACTGGCTCAGGAATCAGCTGGCAGGCAGGCTATTTGTTTAAAAACAATTTTGAAATTGCCGCTCGCTTTACTCAGGTGACACCCGAGGAAATTACACTTAGAAATGAAAACACACAATATACGCTTGGCTTGTCAAGGTACATTGTAGGCCACAATCTCAAAATTCAAAGTGATTTCACGCTGATCCAAGAAGATTCACGTGATAATCAACTCATGGCAAGATTTCAAATAGAGCTGGCCTTTTAGCTATTAACAAATCAACAACATTTCTTTCTCCCTTAAATAGTGGTAGTTGTTCACAGTTTGCAACTCGCTAACAACTTTTTGCTGTAAATCCCCGTATTCATTAACTTAAAGCGCACGAGTTCACGTTTTAAGCCTAAATGTATCTGGTGAGAAAATTCATAAGATTTCTGTCATTGAATATTTGGGGAAACCTGCCTTCAACCTGGCAACGGGCACTTTCTAATTATTATGCCCGGCTGTATACCATGAGTTATAGCAGACATATTATTGGCCCCTACTGCCGATTCAATTACGATGACCCTTCCTATCTTTTACAATTCAAACCCTCGAGTGGAAATACTACCTATCAAAACTTTCAGGATTTTTTTACCAGAGTATACAAGGAGCCAATTAAAATAAGTGTTGACGCAGCCTGGCCTTGTGAGGGATTGTTATGTGAATACGGCAAGGTAAAAGAAACTGAGCTCGTCAAAGTTAAAGGACACAAACGGCATTTGAGAAATATCTTTGGTGAACTCGGAAAACTTATTCCAGACGACTATTACTTTTCCAACGTCTTTCTCCACAATAACAACTACCACCGCATTCACAGTCCTGTGAATGGTAAGGTAACGCGCATCGAGCACATCCCTGGCGACCTTGTTGTATTAAGACCCTGGGTGTATAAAAACGATCCTTCTCTCCCTGCGCTTCGCAACGAAAGGATTAATGTAGATATAAAATCAAATCAAGGAGAGCATTGGTACCTTTCAATTGTTGGAGGTCCTGCAGTAGGCACAATTGTAATGGCGCAGGGATTGGACATCGGTTCTATGGTGTTTATTGGTCAGGAACTAGGCACCTTTTTGTTAGGTTCAACCTGCTGTATAGCTTCACCCGTTCCTGTAAAGAATGCCACTCTTGGACAACAAGTCAATGTAGGCAACCCCCTATAGCTCCACTCATATAGCATCTTGTACAATAGGGCACGAAAATCTCACATCTGATCTAATTTTTTACGATCTTGATTTATTCATAATCAAATAGCTATGAGCAAAATTATTCTCACCCTAAGTATCGTTGCCTTTCTTTTTGGATGTCAACAAGAGTATGATGTTATTATAATAAATGGAATGGTCTATGATGGATCTGGAAACCCTCCAGTACAAACGGATGTTGCCATCAACAAAAATAAAATTATAAAAGTAGGAGATCTCTCCAGCGCAAAAGCGAGGCGCATCATCGATGCATCAGGATTAGCAGTCGCCCCAGGGTTTATCGACCTGCATGCACATTTGGATCCATTACTCAATTTGCCTTCAGCAGAAAGTGCTATCCGCCAAGGAGTGACCACTTCTTTGGGTGGCCCTGACGGTTCTTCACCATGGCCAATTGGGAGTTACCTTGATAAGGCCGACAGCATTGGCATGACCATGAACGTTGCTTTTCTTGTTGGGCACAACACCATCAGAAGAAACATAATGAAACTGGAAAACAGAGCGCCTACTGATGACGAGCTTCAAGCAATGGAGGCCCAAGTGGAGCAAGGAATGCAAGAAGGTGCTTATGGAATGTCTACAGGACTTAAGTATTTACCTGGAGCTTTTTCAGAAGTAGATGAAGTGATTGCTCTTTCCAAAATGGCCTCGAAGTATGACGGTATGTATACTTCTCATTTACGAGAAGAAGGCATCGGTTTGTTAGAAGCTGTTTACGAAGCCATAGAAATTGGAAGAGAGGCAACCATTCCTGTTGTTCTTACACATCACAAAGCGATTGGCACTAAAATGTGGGGAGGTAGTGTGAAGACACTTGCCATGGTGGACAGCGCAAGAAAACTAGGCATCGATGTAATGATGGATCAATATCCTTACAATGCAAGCTATACAGGTATAGGAGTTTTAATCCCATCCTGGTCGATGGCCGGAGGAACACCAGAGTTTAAAAAGAGACTTGAAAATCCTACACTAAGAGACAGTATTAAAAAAGGTATTGTTCATAACATTTTATACGATCGTGGTGGAGCAGATTTAAATCGTGTACAGTTTGCACTTGTGGAATGGAAAAAAGACCTCGAAGGAAGAACATTGCACGATTGGTTAGTGGAAAGAAAAATGGGAACAACTGTAGAAAATGGCGCAGAGTTGGTGATCGAAGCACAACTGAATGGCGGTGCCTCTTGTGTATACTTTGCCATGGACGATGCCGATGTGGAGCGCATTATGAAACACCCACAAACGATGATAGCCTCTGACGGAAGATTAGTAGAACCTGGAGATGGGCACCCCCATCCAAGGTGGTATGGCACTTTCCCCCGAGTGCTAGGATTATATTCCAGAGAGAAAAAAGTAATCCCGCTTGAAGTAGCTGTTCAAAAAATGACCATGATGCCAGCTGACCGACTTGGATTGAAAGAAAGAGGTCGCATCAAAGAAAATACATTTGCTGATGTAGTTATCTTCAATCCCGAAACAGTTGCCGATAAATCCACTTTCCAAAATCCACATCAGTATCCAGAAGGAATTGATTTTGTTTTCGTGAATGGAGTGCTTGCCGTTGATGGCGGTGAATTTGTTGACGCGAGATCAGGAGTGGTGCTAAGGAAAGGGAAACAATAGTTTTTAGTTGGATTTGCTGCAATGTTCATTATCAACCTCCATTATATTGTTCCATTGGAAGAACTGGATGCCCACATGACTGATCATGTGAAGTATTTGCGCAAGTATTACAAGCAACATGTCTTTGTTGCATCAGGGAGAAAGGTGCCGCGAACAGGTGGTGTTATCCTTGCCTTAGGAAAATCAAAAGAAGAAATTGATAAAATCATTTCCGAAGACCCATTTTATATTAATCGACTCGCAGAGTTTACTGTTACTGAGTTTTTGACTTCTCAGCATCACCCTGAGCTTAAAACATTTTTGAAGACTTATGGATGATCCGTTGACGGAAGTGGTTATCGCGAAGGGAAGAGGGAGTTGATTTAAGGTTCTACTTAAAAATATTATAATCCGCCACCATCTTTTTATACTCTGGGAAGATCTTTTCATACGATGCCTCATCCACTTTCTTCAAGGCATTCATCAATCCACCAATGCCGGATTCTTTAAGCGTTACCTTTTGCTTTTTTATTTCTTCCATTTTGGTGCGGATGGTGCCTTCCAATTTTCTCAGTTCGCGTTCAGTCATCTTATTCAATTTATAAGCAAATATATGATTATGTAAACGAAGAGGAATTCATTATCAAACATACCTCTTGCTCTAGTTGAAGATTGCTTCACTCCTACCTACATCCTGCGCTTCAGTTCGCAATGACGTGATATATTTTACGGTTTGTAACCTGGTCCACGAATGACTTTGCCAGGCTTGGCTCCAGTGTACTTGTTATTTTCAATCACTATTTTTCCGTTTACTATGACCCACTTCACTCCTTCAGAATGTGTAGCTGGTGATGCAAAAGTGGCCCGATCCTCAATGGTATTGAAGTCGAACAGTACGATATCTGCTGCAAGACCTGGGGCAAGCGTGCCCCTGTCGTACGCCATGATCTCATTTGCAGCCACCGCACTCATACGGTGAATGGCTCCTTCCAGTGAAAGCACACCCAGTCCTTTTACATAGTGTGACAACACCCGTGGAAACGCACCGTACCCGCGAGGGTGTACAGCATATCCTGTAGCAGCCGGGCCGGCATCCGTATCAAAAGAGGTAAACTCTTCACGCATTGCCTTCATCTTATTGACTTCCGACATAGTCTGTGGCATAGCAAACACTTCATACATCGTCAAATCAAAAAATACATCCCATGGTAATTTTTTTTCTGCTTTAGCTATTGCTCCTATTGTATTACCATTATGAGTGGCATAAGGCGTGTCTTCAAGGTGAGCAACAACAATGCGATCCCAATTTTTTCCAGCATGGGCAAACCAGTTCTCCCATCCTGCCAAAGTTTCCATCTCGTTCCGCATCACTGCTCTCACCTTTGGATCTTTGAGTTTCTCCAGCAGTGCATCCTGTCCATCCGCAGCGTGGCGTGGATGCAACAGTGCACGAATGCCCAGACCATTATTGATATAAGGGTAAATATCCACTCCTACTTCCTGGCCGTTGGCCCTTGCTTCTTTTATTCTTGCGATGGCCATATCCATCTTTCCCCAGTTGGTTTGTCCAGCAGCCTTCAAATGGAAAATATGAACGGGTGTACCAGCGGCCTTACCAATTCGCAATGCTTCGTCTATGGCTTCCATCAATCGGTCGCCCTCATTGCGCATGTGTGTAAAGTAACGTCCTCCGTATTTTCCTGCCACTTTTGCCAGCTCAGCAATTTCCTCTTCACTTCCATAGATGGCCGGTGGATAAATTAAAGAAGTTGATAAACCAATAGCACCCGCCTCCATCGCCTCCTGTACCATTCCCCTCATGGTGTCCATTTCCTTAGGTGTAGCCTGACGGTCTTTATCACCGATCACCAAATAACGAACTTGTGTGTGCCCGACCGTTTGAACCATGTTCATTGGCATACCTGCTTTTTCTAGTAATGTAAAATATTGACGCATGGTTTTCCAGCCTTGTGTCTTTGCTTCCTCATCGTTCAATGGAGCATCGGAACCCCCCTCCCCTGCGTTGATGGTGGTGATGCCTTGTGTTAATAAATTTAATGCGGTGTTGGGATCTTTTATAAATGATGCCGAGCTTTGTCCCATCATATCAATAAAACCGGGAGCAACTATAAGGCCTGTTGCGTCAATGCTCCGTTTGGCCGATGCGTTGCTCAGCTTTCCAATAGCCATAATCTTATCATCTTTGACAGCTATGTCACCCGTGTACCAAGGCGATCCCGTGCCATCTACAATACGTCCGTTCTTGATCAGCAGATCGTAAGTCTGTGCTTCGCTGATCCATGCAACTGTTAGGAATGGCAGAAGAAGTAAGAAGAATACTTTCATGGTGTTCAATTTTTGTTTTACTAATAGCGATCAGCTTATTGATAGCGTTTGCTGAATACTAATATAGCAAATATGAATTATTAGATTGTCCGCTGCTCCTCAACTAAATGACAGTTAATTGTAAGTAAGCTCTTAAATTATTGGAGTTTTAATTATCGGTTGTTCAACTAAACCTGAACACTTGAGTAGCATAAAACTATCTTGCCTAGTGAGGACATGAAACAACGAATTAGGTAGTAAGGAAGGATAAGAAAAGGATGAAAAATTGCCAACGATGGCAAGCCTGACTTGGCAATAAACTCATGGACAACTTGAGCAAGTTATCCATGAGATTAACAATTGGTTACCTGATTAACCGAGGAATGCTTTCAATTTCTCCAATCTTGGAGTTTTGCGCAATTTACGCGTAGCTTTTTCCTTGATCTGTCGCACGCGCTCGGTGGTCAGATCAAATTCATTACTGATATCATTAAGCGATAAGCTGTGACCTCCCGAAAGTCCATAATACAACGATAACACTTGTGACTCCCTTGCCGATAAAGTACTGAGAGCTAATTTAATTTCATCCACCAAGGAGTCCTGCATCAAATTGGCATCAGGGGAAACGGCATCTCCATCGGCCATGACATCCATCAAGTTGCCTCCCTCACCATCATTTCCCAAGGGAGCATCCATTGATACTTTGCGTGATCGGTGAGATAAGATACTTCCCACATTGGCTGGTGTTATTTCAAGCAACTCTCCCAATTCTTCATTGGTAGGTTCACGTTGATGTTTTTGTTCTAGTTCAGAAAAGCTTTGGTTGATCTTGTTCAATGATCCAATTCTGTTCATGGGTAATCTTACAATGCGTGATTGTTCTGCCAAAGCCTGAAGTATGCATTGACGAATCCACCATACCGCATAGGAAATAAATTTGAATCCTCGGGTTTCATCAAATCTGGAGGCTGCCTTGATCAAACCTAAGTTCCCCTCGTTAATCAGGTCACTCAAAGTCATACCCACTTGATGGTATTGTTTGGCCACAGAAACGACAAAACGCAAATTAGCGTTAACTAACTTTTCCAATGCTTTCTGGTCTCCTTGTCGGATACGCTGAGCTAAATTGACTTCTTCTTCAGCGGTGATTAGGCTTATTTTGGCGATTTCGGAGAGGTATTTATCCAGCGATTGAGTTTCGCGGTTGGTGATTTTTTTTGTGATTTTTAATTGACGCATGTGTATAATTTGGTAAATGTTGTATTTAAGGTTTAATCAGTACCATGAATAAAGGGCAGGTCATTCAAGATACTTAACCAGAAAGAATATGCTCAGTTGAGCAAGGGTAAAAGCGTTACGAGAGTGAAATAGGATTCATTGTGAAGAATATAAACAAAATATATGACAAATACAAGGGTATTCTGTAAAATACTTGTATTTGAGATTAACTACCTCGGTTCACAGTTTCGCAATGAAATCCATTGATAATCGCTCTCTTGGAGGTCCTACTTCAAAGTGATCTCTTTTGTGGTTGTTCCTCCTTTTTCGGACTGAATAGTGACGGTAGCCCTAGGATTTTTACCAGTAATTTTAAAAACGTAATCGATAGACCGTTTAGTGATACCTTCATTTTCCCTTCTTCCATCAATATTACCTAAATCGATTCTTGGGTTTCCACTAATTAGCTCTCCATCCTTTACCTCCATTATCGCTCTCACTGGTTTTGCGATAGCCATTTCAATGGCCCGTGCAGTGATATGAGTAGGAAGGTAGCCTTCGTTCTCTATCACCAGTGACACTTTTACTACTTTTCCTTTCTCAATCACACTGACATTGGATTCTCTTATTACTACCCGAGGACTAAGCTCGGCAAGCCAGATCATCCACGGAATGTACTTTTCAATTTCTCCTTGCAACATTTCTACCGGAGGGTTTTGCCTTGTGAATTTGGTATCCCAACCTCCAATTTCTACAGTACCAAGTTGAGGATGCTCATAGGGTTGCCAATTTTTAAAACCCCTTCCGCCCAATTTTTCATCGTTCCACTTCAATCTTTCAATATCTGACACTCGTCCATCTTTGTTATAGTCAGCATCAAAACCACCCCAGAATTCCGGCACAAATCCTACGACTCCAAAATCCCAATAGCCCCAGCTAATAAGCGTACCATGCCGATGAAGCCTCGGATTACTATAACTGGGAATAGCTTTTTGCCCAGTAGTTTTTTCATACTTACCCGACAGCTCCATGATCAACCGCTGATCTTCCATGTTAAAATTATCCCATGAGGTAGTGGATGGCAACCGGAACAGAATGCCGCCCGATGTGTGACCGTGGAAAATACCCGTTATGTTTCTATGAGAATTAATAAACTCTATTGTATGCCGTGTCTCAGGTTCAGACAAAGGGTAAGGGCCTGCCCCCTTCTGCTCGCTTTCCAATCCCCAATTGCGTGGAAAGTTTCTGTTCATATCTATGCCGCCTAAACCATCTTCATTAAAAAGTCCATCATTATCATCATCAATACCTTCATCCAATACATCGTAATAATCTCCAGTAGCATCCCCTTCCGCTTTTCGTATCATTAGGCGAGGATCCTCTTCGCTGATCTTCCATCTCCCAGCAGGGTTTTTGATTCGCATTTCTGTAATTAGGTTGTCTTTGTTCAAATCATTCCCTGGATCCTCATCCAATAGTCCATCCATGTCTTCATCATAGGGTCTGGGAGTGCTTCTTAAATGATTAACTGTTGTCAATGCAATATCTGCACCGTCAGGATTAAATTTTGGTCTAATATATAAAGTGCGAGTGTCTAGTAAGTTTTTAATTTTTGGATCTTTGTCATAGTTGCTCAACACATGCCATGCAAAATGTAATGACACTTCCGCGCCTGTTAGTTCGCCTGCATGGATGTTGCCATCATAGTAATAAGCAGGCTTATCTCCGGAATTTCCTGTCTTCTTATTGGTAATTTCCAACACCATTAGTTGGGTTCCTTTCAACGTTTCACCAATGGAATACAAATTGGTAAGATTAGGATATGCTGTGTTCCATGCACTCAATAATGCATAAGCGTCTGATGTGGTGTGATACTTTTTCCAGTTGGGATTCTTTGGATCCTCACCTTGTGCGTTGGCCATGTCACTTACAAGAAGAAATGTGAGTAAGATGAAAATCTTTAAACCTGATAGTTTTGACATAGTTTAATTGATTAGGCTAATGAAGATAACTATCAGTGCCAGAATTAAAAATATCAATTTGATGGATGGCTAACCAAAGTCTGTTTACAACCTTCTATTATTGCTATATTTATCACCTATTAAATAATAAAGTTATGGAATCGGCCCAAGACAAAGGTGTAAAGGCAGTAAACCAAGAGTTCAAAAAATACGAGCAAGTCAATAAAAACCAAACTTATAACCTCTCAGAAAAAAAAGGAGAGGAACAGTTTGATGATGAATACGAAATTAAAACTTCGGATATGAGCCTGTTCCTCCACGGTGGTGAGGAAGGTAAGAAAGAATTTGCTCAGCAATTGGGAGAGGCCATGGAGGGCATTGGGTTTACTATTTTATCAGGTCACGGCATCGATGCGTCACTCTATACTGAAGCGGAAAAAAAGATTGAAGAGTTCTTCAAAATTACCACACGCGAAGAACGCATGAAGTATCATGCCGCAAGAGTAGGCTCTGTGAACCAAGGGTACTTTCCCATGAAAGAAACCACCATCATTCACCCTGATCTGGTTGAAGGCTGGGTCTTTTGCAGAAGAGCTTTCAATTTTGATAACGATCCCAATTTTAAAGAATCAGACTACTGGCCGTGTCCTGGCTTTGAGCCTTTTTTTAGAAAAATAGTTTTGGAGCATGAAAAATTAATTCTGCCCATCATGCAAAGCATTCTCACTTATCTGAAATGTGATCCTCATATGTATGACAAAAAGCTAACGGGTACCAATTTTGGATTTCGACTAAACTATTATCCAGCCATTAGTGCGGAAGACGATGCCTCAGGAGCAGGAAGAATGTTGGGTCACGAAGATGTGGATTTGTTTACTATCCTTCCAGCACAATCCGTTGACGGGCTTCAAGTGTTGAATCGTCAAAACATGAAATGGATTCGGTTGAAAGCTCCAGCAGGTGCTATCATCCTCAACACAGGCGATTACATGCAACGCATCACCAACGATGTTATGCCCTCTACTACCCATCGTGTTAGTAAACCCATCAACAAAAGAATGAACGACACTCCTCGTATCAGTCTACCTATGGCCGTGTATGTGTGGGAAGATGATATACTAGAAGTGTTACCAAACACAGGTACTCCCAAGTATGAGCCCATCAAGGCCGAAGATTTTCATACCCGGATTACCAGTAAGTACTACGGGGATGATTATTCCAAAGGCAAGTAATTCTTAATTCTGGGGTTAGCGCTTTGCCAGCTTTTCCAACATTGCATTGATGCTGTCTTTTGGCAGATAAGTTTCTCCAATCATCACCGCTTCGATGGCTTGTGTATTAGTAATGTCTTCTAATGGATTGGCATTGAGTAGCACCAAATCAGAAACTGCACCAGCCTGGATTATGCCCTCATTATCTTTATTAAGATAATCAGCTACATTGATTGTTCCTGTTTGCAAAGCTTCAAACGGAGTAAGTCCTGCATCTACCAAGTTCTTTAATTCGTAATGCGCAGAAAATCCTGGAACGTTAAATATCTGAGGCGCATCCGATCCTAACAAAATCCCCACCCCATTCTGTTGACATTCATAGATGAGCTTTCTTCTCAGTGCAATGTAATTCTTTACCTTATCAGCATTATATCTTTCGTCCGCAAGCAATCCATCTTTTGCCTTTCTCCAATTATCCAGTATTTGCTGATTCATGTATTTCATCTCAGGAGAGTTCAAATGAAAATCTGCCTCAACGGGAAACATCCAGCGTTCTGCCAGCGATTGGGTAGGCACCATCCAAATGTCCTTCTCCTTTAAACCCTGTATGATTTCAGGAATTCTGGAAGTATCGGCAAGAGGTGATGAGTATATGGCAAAAAGGCCGTTTCCTTGCTCTCCAATTTCTTCAATATTGGGTACAAGCCCTTCTACAATACCATCCATGTGATCAATAGATGAGTAACCTGCTTCAATGGCACGATCAATACCTACATCAAAAGAAACATGACCAACAAAAGGAATTCCTAATTCATTGGCCGTAGTAGTAACAGCAGCAAAAGTTTCGGGCACTAACCCCGGATGCATTTTTAAGTAATCATATCCTGCTGCTTTTTGATCGCGCACCCTTTGCGCTCCCTCCTCCGCAGTCTTTACGGTGTTGCCATTAAAAGATGGGCCGGTAGTATAGAAATGTGGTCCCAAAACTTCACCCATATTTACCATCTTCCTTAGTTCAAGGTGCAATGGATGGCCGAGCATTCCTCGAATGGTTGTAATCCCTTTTACCAAAAACAAAGACAACACCTCTTTCATCGGCTCCATATCATCGATGGGAGGAACGTGGGCGTGCATCTCTGCTAAACCAGGTATCAAATATTTTCCACTCGCATCCACAATGGTGGCGTCATCATTGTAAGTTACTTGACCGCTCTCTCCTACCTCCACGATTTTTCCCATACTCACCACCACATCCTGGTTTTCAAGAACATGTTCCTGATCCATGGGTATTACATTCACCGATTTAAAAACTACCTGAGGTTGCCCCGTATTTTCCTTTTTGGGTTGGCAGGAGAATAGAAGTATAATACATAATAATAGCGAGGCTGATTTCATAGTTTCTGATGGTGCTGGTAAGTCTAAGAATTAAGAGACGAATTTAACGATACCAACTACGAGTTAGTAAAGACATTATACAATAGGTCATAAGAATTTAATCAAAATACAGTCAAAATGACTGAAAACCACTCTCAAAACACCCTATTATCCTGACATAATTACCTGATTTTCACTGTTTTCCGGGATGGAGTACTATTTGATAAGTGTTGTGAAAATTGAACAATATGAACTTCGATAAATTCACAATAAAGTCTCAGGAAGCATTACAAAAGTCTGCAGAAATTGCCCTAAGCAATCAGCATCAGGCCATTGAGCCTGCCCATTTGTTGAAGGCTATTTTAGAAACGGACGAAAATGTTTCCACTTATATATTAAAAAAGCTCAACGTTACACAGGCCATTCTTGACACCAAACTACAAGAAGTATTAGGGTCATTTCCTAAAGTAACTGGCCAGCAACCTCACTTGTCATCTACTACCAATCAGGTACTCCAAAATGCGGAAAAGGAATTGCGCGAGTTGAAAGATGAGTACATTTCTGTGGAGCACTTACTGCTGGCACTATTAAACACTAAAGACAAGGTGGCGTCTATTATGAAAGACGTAGGTTTTGACAAGACCGCTCTATTAAAAGCCATTAAGGAATTACGTGGTGGCAATAAGGTGACAGATCAAAACGCAGAAACCAAATACAAATCACTGGAACGCTATTCCAAAAACCTGAATGACCTTGCCAAAAAAGGTAAGATCGACCCGGTGATTGGTCGCGATGAAGAGATTAGACGAGTGCTTCAAATTCTATCCAGACGAACTAAAAACAATCCCATTCTTTTAGGTGAACCAGGTGTAGGCAAAACTGCCATTGTGGAAGGCATGGCTCAACGCATTGTGGATGGAGATGTACCGGAAAATCTTAAGGATAAAATTCTGGTATCTCTCGACATGGGTTTGTTAGTGGCTGGGGCCAAATACAAAGGAGAGTTTGAAGAAAGATTAAAGGCTGTTATTAAAGAAGTGATTGATTCAGAAGGTCAGATCGTTCTCTTCATAGATGAGATTCATACCCTGGTGGGTGCCGGAGGTGGTGGAGAAGGTGCTATGGACGCAGCTAACTTATTGAAGCCTGCCTTGGCCCGAGGTGAGTTACATGCCATTGGAGCAACTACCCTTAAAGAGTATCAAAAATACATCGAGAAGGACAAGGCACTTGAAAGGCGCTTTCAGTCTGTTGTTGTTGATGAGCCTACTGTAGAAGATTCAGTCTCCATTCTCCGAGGAATTAAAGATAAATACGAATTGCATCATGGTGTAAGAATAAAAGACGATGCGGTTATTTCAGCCGTTGAATTATCTCACCGATATATTTCAGATCGTTTCTTGCCAGACAAAGCCATTGACCTGATGGATGAAGCTGCTGCGAAGCTTCGGCTGGAGATGGACTCTATGCCTGTAGAGTTAGACGAGCTGAACCGCAAGATCATGCAGTTAGAAATTGAAAGAGAAGCTATACGTAGAGAAAAAGACAAAGAGAAAGAAAGTGTGTTGAACAAAGTGATAGCCGAACTCTCTGAGTCACGCAATGCATTGAAAGCCCGCTGGGAAAATGAAAAAGAAGTAGTGCATGGCATTCAGCGCGAAAAAGAAAACATCGACAAGCTGAAGTTTGAAGCAGAAAAAGCAGAGAAGGCCGGAGACTACGGTGCTGTTGCCGAAATCCGTTATGGAAAAATGACAGAAGCCGAGCACCGCCTCAAAGAAGCTCAGGAGAAAATGAAAGAGCTACAGGGCGAACACTCTTTATTAAAAGAAGAAGTGGACAGCGAAGACATTGCTGAGGTAGTCGCCAAGTGGACAGGCATTCCTGTTTCTAAAATGATTCAAAGCGAAAGAGAAAAACTGCTTTCTCTAGAAGAAGAGTTAGGAAAAAGAGTGGCTGGACAAGAAGAAGCCATTCATGCGCTGAGTGATGCGGTGAGAAGAAGCAGAGCCGGATTACAAGATCCAAAGCGACCAATAGGTTCTTTCATCTTTATGGGAACGACTGGTGTAGGTAAGACAGAGCTCTCTAAAGCCCTTGCTGAATACTTATTCAACGATGAGAATGCGATGGTGCGAATAGATATGAGTGAGTATCAGGAAAGGCATTCTGTGAGTAGGTTGATTGGTGCGCCTCCTGGGTATGTGGGTTATGATGAGGGTGGCCAATTGACAGAAGCTGTGAGAAGAAAACCATACTCTGTGATCCTGTTGGATGAAATTGAAAAAGCCCATTCAGATGTATTCAACATTTTATTACAAGTACTCGATGAGGGAAGGCTGACCGATAACAAAGGTCGAGTGGCCAACTTCAAGAACACGATTATCATCATGACTACCAATATCGGTTCTCACGTGATCCAGGAAAAATTCGAAGGCATTACTGAAGAGAATTATTTTGAAGTGCTGGAAGATACAAAAGAGAAAGTGGTGGACTTGTTGAAAAAATCGGTGAGACCGGAATTTATTAACCGGATTGACGATATCATCATGTTCCGTCCACTAAGCAAAGCTGATATTCGCAAAATTGTGGCTATCCAATTTGATCTTATACGCAGACGAATGGATGAAAGTGGAATCCGGATTGATATATCCGATGCAGCACTGGATAGGTTGGCAAAAATTGGTTTCGATCCGCAGTATGGAGCACGTCCACTAAAACGAGTTTTGCAAAGAGAAATACTAAATGAGCTCTCAAAACAAATTTTAGCAGGTATGATCAATAAAGATGCTGTAATCTACATCGATCTGAAAAATGAAGTTGAGTTTGAATTCCAGAACCTGGAAGCGGTAGAGGAGATTTAATAAAAGTATATCAATCATTGGGACTGTTTTAAAAAAAATTGAGACAGTCCCGTTTTTGTTTATACCCCTTCTTCAATATGAAACAAGCGTTTCAGTTTTTGATGTCCTTTTCTATCCATTAATAACACCAAATAATCACCCTGCTCAATGGTGATAGAGCCCTCTGGGTTCTTTAACATTTTCCTTTTCCCATCTACCATTTTCACCAGGCCAATTAAGACCACATTGCTTTCTTTCTTTAAATCAAAGAAAGCTTTGTCATAAAACATACCGGCCAATGGATTGCCTTCTCTCACCTGAACTTGCTTCATGTCATACTCATCATCGGAATGGGCATAAGCAATAATTTCTTCGCTGAATAAAGCTACATCAGGTTCATAGATGTAACTGGCCAAAAGTTTGGATGAAATTTCGTTTTTAGAGATTGCGTATGTAACACCTGCATGATGAAAGGTGCTTTTTAGGTTTCCGTTGTCAAGTGTTACTACATAATTCAAATCACTAAAATGTTTCTTCATATCAATAACATAGACCAGTTTTTCCGTATCGTCATTAAGATTGATAAACACAATAGAAGCTTTGCGAATATTAGACTTCTCCATTAAATCAAAATTGTTGTAATCCGAATACAGCGTGTAGGCCTCATCTTGATTATAGTATTCACGAATGATTTCGATATCATGTTTGTCTTTTGTGATAATAGCGACCTTCTTTCCCGCAGCAATCAGGTGAGCGATCACCGATTGGCTAAAGTCATTCCATCCGATAATGACAACATGTCCTTCAAAATTTGTTCCGCTTAATCCCATAGCTTTATTTTCTTTAACCGTTCTCATTACGATTGTAATCTGACCAATAACAAATCCATAAATTCCCAAACTCGATAGCAGGAACACAAAGCCAAGCATACGCCCACCGTAAGTCACCGGAATAAGATCTCCGTAACCCACAGTAGTAAGCGTGGCGATAGCATACCAAACTCCATCCTGTATTGAAATTATTCTTGCATTTGGAGCCCTTGATTCAAGCTTCAACATCAAAAACACAAGGAAGGAGTACACTAATAATAGTGTAATAATGGTAAAAATACTTTTCCTGTAAATCGGTTCCTTCATAATTAAAAAATGCGCCTTAAATAAGAGAAAAAGAATATTAAAATAAAAATAGGGGCAATTCTAAACCACATACGAAATATTTCGTACAAATAACTTGGAACAATGGTACAGACGCACTAAACTTGAAATACGAAATAATTCGTAAATGATGAACGTAAAAAAAAACAATACAAAACCCACTGAAAAAGAACTTGAAATACTGCACGTTTTGTGGCAAAAAGGGCCCTGCAGTGTAAAGGATGTGCATGAAGAAATGGGGGGCGATACTCGTAACGGATACACGACCATCCTAAAATTTTTACAAATCATGTTTGAAAAGGATATCGTATCCCGTGTGAAAAGCGGAAAACTTCACTTGTACAAAGCGGTAGCCTCCAAAGAAAACACAAAACAGCAAATGGTGGACAAGATAATCGATACGGTTTTTGAAGGGTCGGCCTCCCAATTGGTGATGAGCGCCCTTGGCAATAACAAATCTTCAAAAGAAGAATTAATAGCCATCCGAAAATATATTGATGACTTAGAAGGAGAAAAATGAATTACTTCTTTAGCGACATAACAAAATACATCCTGGGATGGACCTTGCTACATACCGTATGGCAAGGCGCTCTTATTTTTGGACTTACAAAAATAGTGTTGTCGTTTATTTCCAACCGAAAGGCCTCGCTAAGGTATATTGTAAACTGCATTGCGCTATTGCTTATCCTCACAAGCTGTATTACTACGTTTTCCTATTTAACTAATGCATCATCAACTTATTCTGACCCATCCTTTCAAATAGAGTTTGCAACGGTATCACCATCTGACATTGCTCCCATCATGGGTAATAATAGTTTTTGGGTTAAGCTCAGCAGTACCATCAACGGCAATATGATCTGGATCATTACTGTCTGGCTAGTGGGCGTATTGGTTTTCTCTGCACGTTTCATCATTGGCTTGTTCTACATCCAACAATTAAAAAGAAGGGTACTTAAAGTAAGTAATCATTGGGAACAGAAAGTGGAGAAAATGGCGAAGCAAATGGGTATTACGCATCTTGTTAAGCTTGCAGCATCTATTCACATTAGCAAACCAATCGTAGTGGGGTACACCAAGCCTATCATACTCTTTCCATTGGGGTTGTTATCGGGTTTACCCACATCACAAATCGAAACTATATTATTGCATGAGCTCTCTCATATCAAAAGGCACGATTTCCTTGTTAACCTTATTCAGTCCGTCATAGAGGTCATTTTGTTTTTCAATCCCTTCGTTTGGATTATTTCAGAAACGATCCGTAAAGAAAGAGAACACTGTTGTGATGATCAAGTGGTGAGGCAAGGATCCAGCCGAATTGAATATGTAAAAGCTTTGGCACAATTAGAAGAAGTGAACTCACAAAGCACGCCTGTACTCGCACTTGCTCTGAATAAAAATAAATTTCACGTTTTTAACAGGATAAAAAGAATTATGGAAGCATCAACAAACCAAAATCAAGGTAAACCGAAGCCTTTTGTTTTGATAACACTAATTATAGTAGGCCTTCTGAGCGCCTCCTGGTTAACCATCGGCTACGACAAAGAAGCCATTGCAGAGGAGATGTCTACCCCATCAGTTATAGTAGCAGATACCATCATCGATAAGAATAAGGACAAAGATAAAGGCAAGGACAAGGAACAAAAGACTGCCTACTATTCGCGTCAAATAACTACCACCTACGATGAAGATGGAACACCACGTGAAGAAGTGATAGAAAATTTTGAGGGGGATGAAGAGTTAAGAGCAATGATGGCTGACCCTCAAAGCATTACCTTTGTTGTTCCTGCAATACCAAGTATTCCATCCATACAGTCAATACCATCCGTTCCATCAATACCTTCGATACCAGCAGTTCCATCTGTTCCGTTTGGCATGGGATACAGTTACTCCTTTAATGGTGATACTATTCCTAACCGGCACTTCTTCACCGATGAGGAAGCTGCAAAATGGGAAGAGTTTGGCCATGAAATGGAAAAACGATTTGAACATTTTGGAACCGACAATGAAGAGTTTGCTCATATAATGGAAGACTGGGCTGATAATTTTGGCAATAATTTCCAATTCCACTTCGATGAAGATTTCGGTCATCAATTAGAAGCACTAACCGATCAGTTGAAAGACATGAACTTCGAGAGTGACTTTGAATTTCGATTTGAAGATGGGCTCAAGCAAATGGAAGAGCACCTCGAGAAGGCCAAAGAAAAGTTGAAAGACAAGGAGTTTGAGCTAAGGGAGGTAGAGAAAAAAATGGAAGAATTTGAAAAAAAACTTCAGGAGCAACTTGTAAAGGATGGCTACCTTAAGAAAGGTGAAAAGGTAGAATCCATGAACTGGGGTAATGGTAAGCTTAGCGTGAATGGAATTAAAATAAAGGAAGAAGACGTTCAAAAGTACGAATCGCTTACAGAGAAATACTTTAGCGGAAATAGAGGCTATTACAAAAGAAACTAATTTCCAGCCTCACATTCTTGCAACATTTTGTTGACTGCTCTTATCTCAATAATTCCTTGTTCGTGCGTCCATGAGTTATAAATAAAAGTAGCAATCTCTGCAATCTCCAAATTGGTAAGGGAAGGAATACCTGGCATAGCCTGATTGTATTTCTTTCCATTTACCACAAGCTCTCCGCTTGTTCCATTCTTTATCAAGCAAATAACTTCAGATAAATTATCATCCATGTAATCAGATTCATCGAGTGGCGGATAGAGTAAACCCAACCCTTTGCCAGACATCTGATGACAATTGCTACAATGCTGAAGGTACAATTGTTCACCTTCTACAAAATATTGTTGAAACTTAACTGAGTTTTCTGATTTTTTACCAGGGCTGCAACTTCCCAATGCCATTACGAATAGGAACAGAAAAAGAATTTTACTCATATTCCTTTCTCAACCTCTTGATATCTGCTAACAAACGGTTCACATCATCTTCTTTGGTGCCATCATATTTACCGCGAAGCCGTTGCTCTTTGTCAACTAATAAAAATGCGCCACTATGAATAAACCCATCGGGTTCCGACTTGTCCTCCATGGCTGTTGCAAAATAACTGGTCTGCGCTATTTTGTAAATAGAATCTTTGATACCTGTAACAAAGTGCCACCTGTCGCTTGAAACACCCAACCTGTTGGCAAAATCATGAAGTAACGCCACCGTATCATACTCAGGATCGATGGAATGTGAAAGCAATTTTACATCCGGCAGATCTGCAGTGGCTTCGTATACACGCAGCATTTGTGTCTTCATGATAGGACAAATTGTGCGACACGAAGTAAAGAAAAAATCCGACACATAAATTTGATCCCTGTATGTTTCATTGGTTACAATTGCGCTATCCTGATCCACAAACTGAAAGTTGGCCACCTTGTGATAAACTGTATCTCCATTAACCACCTCACGTTGTCCGAAAATAGGAAGTGGTTTTTCCGTTTTCGCACAACTTGAAATCAATCCCGCTACTGCAACAAATAATATTAACTTTCTCATTCATCCATTATTATAATTCAAACAATATATTTTCATTGAAAAGATTCAATTTCAATTTTATCACCTTCTTTTACTTCTTGGTGATTGCGAGCTACTAGATTCTGACCGAAATTAACCTTGCTTCCTGCCTTTCTAAACTTTGATAATGTTGCCAATGGTTCTTTCCCCATTTCTCCTGTTTCCTGATTGACGGTAGGCACCACACACCGTCCACAAAGTTTCAAACCTGTAAACCCGTTCGATCCAATTTTAATATCTCTCCAATTGTCTTCCTCAAACGGCTTACCTCCATCAAAAACAAAGTTAGGGCGAAAACGATTCATAGGAACTGATACTTCCAATTTTGTATTTAATTCATCTAGTGACCTTTGTCCAATGATGAGAAATGGATACCCATCAGCTAAACTGACTTGTTCATTATTCACTGCAAAGTCCTTGTCGACTGGTCGCCTATTTTCTTCTGGGAAAAAGATTAATTTACACTTGATATCAGCTCTTACGGAAAACCATTGATTAAATTTCGTGCCAAGCTCCATTGCCTGAACTACATCATCAAAAATTGTGACTGTAATAAATTTATCATTCAACTCAGGACTTTTAGGCAGATCAATGGTATCATTACCATGCGTTATTTTGAATACACTTTCCTCTAACGACAACTTAAATAGCGCCAACTGAGGGGACACACGTTGTGTGATAAAACGGTTATTCTCATCCACCAACATGTACCTGCGATCATACTCCAATCCCTTGGGCAGTGCTTTTGCTTTCTTCAACCTTATCCCTCCGAGGGACTTAACCGGATAAATCCAAATCTCTGTTAGCTTCATGAATGCTTGTAACACATTAAAATTACGGCACAAACTTAAGGATTGCCGGCCGCTTCTCCAGCCACAAATGAATTTTTGAACATACTTTACTGTTGAGCTGTTATATTTGGAATTATGAGCAAGGAAACCGCCCTGTGGTATTTTGAAAGTGTGAATCTCTACAATGTGCTTTGTCCTCATAAAACGAAGACAATGTCTGAGATGCATTCTTTTACTGAATTTAAAAAGGACGAATTCATCTATTTCCCCGAAGAGAAATCCACTCATATCTACATGATCGCTACAGGCAGAGTAAAAATTGGTCACTACCTGGATGACGGTAAGGAAGCGGTAACGGCCATACTGAGTACAGGCGAAATTTTTGGAGAACTTGCTCTGGCAGGAGAAGATCAGCGCAAGGATTTTGCACAAGCGATGGATAGTGTTTCCATTTGCCCATTGAGCATTGATGATCTCAAAGAATTAATGCGAGAGGATAAAGAACTAAGCTTTAAAATGCTAAAACTGGTAGGACTCCGCCTGATGAAATTGGAGCGCAAACTAGAGCTGCTTGTATTCAAAGATGCCCGAACAAGAATTGTGGAATTTCTTAAAGATTCTGCATCATGGAAAGGTAAGAAGGTTGGGTTTGAAACGATGATTCCCACTAAACTTACCCACAAGGACATTGCTTCTCTCACGGGAACTTCCCGACAAACAGTAACCACAATTCTAAATGAGTTGAAAGATCAAAATTTAATCAATTTCGATAGAAGAAAAATATTGATCAGAGATCTCGATCTGTTAAAATAGTAGCAGGCGCGACCCACATTTCTTTTTTCTCATTATATTTATTATTGTATCAAGAACAGAACAATAAGCATATGAGACTATCCCTCGGCATTATTCTTTCTATATGCTCCATGTGTGCGATGGCTCAAAGTCCATGGGTAGCAGAAAAAGGAAAAGGCTACACTCAACTAGGGTATACTAACATTGGCCCTTATAAGGATTTGTTTTTAAAGGACGGCAGTACTTACCCACTCAACAATGAGATCACTGATCAAACTATACAGGCATATGGTGAATACGGAATTGGATCAGGAACTTCCCTAATTGCAACACTTCCATTAAAGATGCTGAAATCCGGCCGATCGCTAATTCCCAGTACACCAATAAGTGCAGGGTTTGGAGATATAACAACACTGGGTAATATACAGCTAGCGGTCAGGCATAATTTTATTAATAAGATAATTGTATTCAGTGGTCAACTGTTGGCCGAACTTCCAACTGCTGGTTATGATGAACTCACCGGTTTAAGAGGAGGACTGAATGCATTATCCATTGTGCCTACCTTGAGCGCGGGATTTAGCAAAGCAAAGTTTTATGAATATATCTCTGCCGGTGCAGCCATTCGTTCAAACGATTACAGTAGCGAATGGAGACTAAGTGCTGAGATAGGATATCAATTAATAAAACGCGTTTATATTATTTGGGTAATAGACATTGTTCAAAACTTTGAAAATGGAAATGCCATTGAAAGCAATGCTCAGTTGGGCAGTGGACTATATTTAAACAATCAAAGTTATTTTGCCTATGGAATTAAAGGCATTGTAGGGTTTACTGATAGCATTGGTATGTCGATTGCCTTTTATGGTGCAGGTTCTGGAAATCTTGTGGCGAAATCACCGAGTATTAACTTTGGTTTCTACTACAAGTGGTAGTGCTATCGAAGTTTTGATAATAATTCTTTGGGCAAATCTTCTTCTCTATCCACATCGCTAAGGGCGGGCAGTACAAAATGAGTTAACCCCAGTCTCTTAAAATCATTGATCGTATCCTTCGCTACGGTGGCTGTACTCCACTCCTTGCCTTTAAAAAATTCAGGAACGAATGTTCGCATACCTAATAAATAGTATCCTCCATCTTTTGCCGGACCAATTACGGCATCATTTGTTACCAGTTTTATAAAACTTTCCTTCAGTATTTCTTCTGTCAACTCGAAACAATCAGACCCTATCACACCCACAGATTGATAGCCTTTTTCAAAAGCATGTTTTACTGCGTATTCAAGTTTCTCTCCCAATGTGTCTCCTTCTTGAATTCGTTTCTGATACAGTTCATTAGACCAACTGTCTTCACTGTCCACATGGTGTGAATAGCAAACCATTTTATCCACTGTCAAACCCTTAGTAATAGATTGAGTATGATTTACCAATTTGAAATACACAGCCAGGGCTTTGTCATCACCCAATGTAGCCGCCAATCTTGTTTTTACCTTGCCCAATTCAGGATTGCGATAAAAAATAATTAGTAAACTTTTTTGCACAGCAGTTAGTAAACTTTTATTCCATGTTGCAGCCATGAAGACCAGCTGCGCGAGTAGGTATGAACACTATCTGTTGGTTGATCTCGGTTGTTTAATAAAAGCCTTTCCTCATTAGCCCATTGAAAAATTCCACCATATAGATTTTTTACATTGGTGAACCCCATGTCTATTAATTTTTCTCCAATGCGCTCGCTGCGATAGCCCACTGTACAATAAACAACGATCTCAGCATTCTTATCAATTTGTATCACATCTGTGGACTTAAACGCCTTATAATCCACAAACTTTGCATCAGGAAGATGACTAACACTATATTCTTCTGGCGATCTTGTGTCCAGAAGTACTATCTGCTTTCCTTCCTCTATTTTCAACTTCACATCAGAGGGTTTGATTTGCGGAACTGTATTCTTATAAAGTGAATTAAGCTTTTTATCATAGGCAGTCTGTGCCTGTAAGGCAGGCAGAACAGCAAAAACAAATGCTACCAGGATAAACGTTTTCTTCTCCATATCAATTCATAAACAAGATAACCAATCACAACAACATACTCCAACGTGGTTAGATAAAGGTTTTCAGAGAACCCATCTATAGTATACCCTGCATAAGTCAAAAAGATAAGTGCGCTCCAAATCACAACAAATCGATATGACGTAAAAACAGAAAACATTAACAAGGTAGTAATGTACCAAGGATGCAATGTGGTGGTCAATAAAAAATAGACAAGCATCATCCACATCATTACAACAGGAACAGTGATCAGCTCTTCAGGAAATTTATAATGAGGCAGATCAAATTTTAACTTACCAATATTTATAGGCCGGAATGGCCAAAGAGCAATCAGCAGCATAACTATTGTTGAAATCAAACCCAACTTCCAACCAGCTGTTTGAATGATGTTATATCCATAAGACCAAAACCCATATTCACGCACCAGATAATAAATGCTGGCATTGAATTCAAAACTTTTGAAATACAAAGCAAAGCTTTCACTGAAGCCTGCCAACACCTCTGAATTCAGTAAAGGAAAAAAAAGTACAATCGATCCCGCCAGTACTGATCCATAAAATACAAGTGATCTTTTGAATCCTATCCGAATCAAAAACAGCGGCAGGAAAATAATTGGCAACAATTTCGCTGCAATTGCGAATGCAAAAGCAATGCCCGCCTGCCATACCTTAGTCTGCAACAATAGATAAAGAGCCAGCAGAATAAAGAATATGACAAAGGCTTCAAAGTGAAGATTACCTGTGAGTTCCATTATCACCAATGGATTGAGCGCATAGATCAACACATTCTTACTATTCAATTTGAATCGTGCCAATAACCTCTGAAGAAGGAGAATACTTCCTACTTCAGCCGCAATAACAAAACTCTTCATTACCACCACACTCCCCAATATCGATTGGGGTGCGATCCAAACTGAGACCCAAAATATAAATTGGGCAAAGGGTGGATAGATAGTAAAGTACTCCGGACTATTTAATTGATTGTATATTGATTGGTTGACTCCTGGAATGTCAAGTTCATTTTGCAAATAAAATCCAGGTAGTTCAGCAAACGGATGATAGCCATTGGCTATAAGTCGGCCATCCCAAATAAATCGATAGAAGTCGTCAGATAAAGACGGTATAGCAATTAGTAATGAAAGTCTGAACAGAACAGAAGCAATTACCCAAAACTTAATTTCAGAGCCTGATGCCGTCTTTAAAATCCAGACATAAATACCAAACAGTAAAAAGTATAAAGTGAAGAGTTGAGTGGTTTCATGGCGAGGCACCAAGAATGCCATTATACCATAAGCAAACAGAGAAACTAATAGGAGAAAATACGATAACGGCTTCCGCCTAGGCATTGACAGTCGGTTTCACAGAATAATAGAAGACGCCACCAAAGCCTAACATCAACATGATATGAAAGAACATCAACCCCATGTCTTTGAGGTAAACACCCGTGGCAATTCCGAAAACAAAATATAAGCAAAGAACACCTTCCATAATAGTTACGGCATTCAATTTTACTTTCACGTAATCATTTCCCTTCCATGAATCTCCTTTTAGGGTAACATTAAATTTTGGTGTTCTTATGAATGGAGTCTTATGACCCAACAAACCCTCCAACACCGCGATGCCATTGTGCAATGATAATCCCATGGATACCATCAAAAATCTAGGATAAAGCGAAATAAAAGACTTTGAGGGTTTTGATCCGTAAAATCGCTTGGTTGACACCCAATAAAATAATGTGATCGACAGAAATCCAACAATGAATACTATACCCAAATCAAAAATCCATTCAATTTGAGGATGTCGACTTTTTATAAAAAGCATGGGCACACTAAGAATAGCGGCTATCAATAAACACACAAAAACCGAACTGTTGAACAAATGAAAAAATGCGTGTGTCTTATTTAGAAAAGATAATTTCGAAAAAAGCACTTGTTTGAAATTCTTGCGGGCGGTTTCGGCTCCCCCTTTGTTCCATCGATATTGTTGCGATTTTATAGCATTCATTAGAATAGGTAACTCACCGGGTGTCTCTACATCTTCCAAGTATTTAAATTTCCATCCTTTGAGTTGAGCGCGATAGCTAAGATCAAGATCTTCGGTCAGCGTGTCAAAATTCCACCCTCCTGCATCCTCAACACATTCCTTTCTCCACATACCACAAGTACCATTAAAATTGATAAAGCTATTGGATGCACTCCTTGCTGATTGTTCAATAGAAAAATGAGCATCCAAACCAAAGGCTTGAAGTTGGGTAAGCAAGGAATAATTTTTGTTGATATGCCCCCACCGTGTTTGAACGACACCAATATGCTCTTCATTAAAATAAGGAATCGTTTTTTTTATAAAATCCGGATGCGGTAAAAAGTCTGCATCAAAAATGGCAATGAACTCCCCCTTGGCAATTTTATGTCCTTCATCTAATGCTCCCGCCTTGAAACCTTTTCTATCTTCTCTATGGATCAATTTTATATCCAACCCAAGCGGCCTCAATGATTCAATCTTTTTTAGAATGATCTCCGTGGTTTCATCTGTTGAATCATCCAACACCTGAATCTCCAGCTTATCTTTTGGGTAGTCAAATTTGCTCACCGCATCGATCAGACGCTCTACCACATACTTTTCATTAAATACAGGCAACTGTACCGTGACATGAGGAGTAAAACTATTGTCATAGATAACCTCCGCTTCTTTCTTCTTTTTGGATTTTATATACACCCAGGTAAGATGCAGTTGGCCAAGGCTGAATAAAAAAATATACAGCAGTGACAAAGAATAGACTCCCACAACTAACCACTCCATCACAAGTATTTGAATATCGTATACAAAATTTTATATCCTGCCAACACAGTCCCTTTTAACGTTCCAGAGATTTTAGAAAACCCAATGCGCTTACGATAACGAACAGGTACTTCCAAACACCTCATTTTCATCTTTGCCGCTTTCAATTGCATCTCCACCGTCCACCCGTAGGTTTTGTCTTGCATATTCATTTCAATCAATGAAGAAAACCTTACAGCACGAAAAGGGCCTAAGTCCGTAAATTTAACCCCATAAAATAACTTCAGCAGTCGGGTAGCCAACCAATTACCAAATATTTGCTGAGGTGTCATTGACCCAGCCTCTTTTTGGCCTAATACCCGTGATCCGATAACAATATCCGCCCTACCTGCCAGAATAGGCTCCACCAAACTCCTCATTTCTTCCGGGTAATCGGAGTGATCAGCATCCAAAAAGACAACAACATCAGGCTGAGGTGAGGATTTTTTTACATAATCAATACCCTTGAGACATGCACGGCCGTATCCAGATATCGGTTCACGAAGCACTGTAGCCCCGCCCTCTTTCGCCACACGCTCTGTATTATCAGTTGATGCATTGTTGACCACAATGATCTCAGTTACCAGATCTCTGGGAATTTCAGAGAGTACTTGACCTACCCCATTCTCTTCATTGAAGGCGGGGATGATTACAGAAATTTTTGAATTACTCACGGGTTAAAGTCTGCAAATCAACAAAAATTAATTCACAGCTTTTATTTTAGGTAAGGAAACATGGTTGTTACCCAAAAGCACTGGCTGGCCAAATCTTCCTTTTTCATCTTTTATCTCTAGGTTCAATACACCTCTCGGGCAAACCGATGAACATACTCCACATCCAACACATGAAGAGCGTATAATGTTTTGCCCACGTTGCGCATACCACCGTACATCTATACCCATCTCACAATACGTAGAGCAATTACCGCATGAAATACATTGCCCTCCATTGGTAGTAATCCTAAATCTTGATTTGAACCGTTGAACAAATCCAAGATAAGCAGCAAGCGGACAACCAAAACGGCACCAAACTCTGTTACCCATGAGAGGGTAAAAACCTGTTCCTACAACGCCAGAAAAAATAGAACCTATCATAAACCCATAAGGCTTTCGCAAATAGGTGTAGGTATCTAATCCAAAAATAGTAGAAGTTCCAGTAATGAAATTATAAACCACCCCAGCTGTCATGATGACTGCAAAAACCAACACAGCATGAATCAACCAACGCTCCACTTTCCACGCCTTCACTGATTTATCAGATAAATGCCTAAACGGATCTCCGGCAGTCTCTGCCAATCCTCCACATCCGCATACCCAACTGCAATACCAACGCTTTCCAAAGAAATAAACAAACACGGGTACGCCAACAACAAATAAGGTAATACCCCATGCGAACATGAAAACTCCCAATCCGCCACCAGATGTTAACATATTGATGTGCCACGCATCGAAGAAGTCGTAGTCAAGCGGCCACATGTTTTTAAAATCAAAATAGGGCTGATTCAATCGCACCAATATCTCCGGTATTAGAAAGGCAAAAGCCAACTGAAAAAACATGACAGAAAAAGTGCGAAATATCTGATACTTACTGTGTCTGTACTTTACAATCATTCTCCCCCCCATTACTAGCACTGCAAATGTGTAAAGGAAACCATATAGGAACCATTGACTTGACTCTCCTTCAGGGTATATCCAATGCTTCAAAGGCTCCACCAGAATAATCCAGTTCATTATATAGGCATCATAAAAATAGATCATGATGTAAAATCCAACCAGCAACGTGCCTATCAATATCCCTATCCACCCTCTGCTATTTAGTGCATTGTGAAATATTCCGTTGTTTTTAATTCCAGCAGGCTCTAGCGAGGCCTTAGGCAATATAAAAAGTAATGCCCCTATTAGGCCAACACCAAATACGAGAAAAAACAGAAGTGTTGTATGATCAACAATTACCCCTGAAGTAGAAGCTTTCGTAAGACTGGAGACATAATCATCATAGATTACTTTGTCCCACTGCTGTGCTTCTCTGAACTCGTTGTTGACTTGTTCAATAGCATTGCTAATTGCATTGACAAAAGAAAAACTGGTATTGTACGTGTCTCCAAAAAACTCAGTCATAGCAGGCCGCAATGACTCCTGATGTTCAGCCTTAACTTTTGATTCAAAAATTTCTTCAGTCAGCGTATAACTTGACATGAAAAATAATCCTAGAAAAAGGCCAATAGAGAATAGAAATAAAACTAGACCTATGCTTCGTAATGATTTCATGCTACTGTCGATTTAACCTCAAACACCTTTTCCTCAAAATCACTAACTATTTCTTTTTCGTGTCTATCAAAAAACTCCGGGTCAAAATTGGCACTTGATAAATTTTGAAGAACAAACTGAATGCTTTTCTTTTCTCTTAACCATTGATCAAATAACTCATGGCGCAGCCTTATCCCAAACACATTAACACCTAAAAATTGTTTGGAATCTTTATTCCAGACAAAGTGAATGGCTTTTTTTTCTCCTTCGTGCTCCCAATAAAACTCCTCTTCATTGGGCTTTAGTTCATTCCACACATTTCCATAAGTCTGATATTCTATATCAAAAAACTTAGCCGAATTAAACCAAGGCCCTGGTTCATATTTCGTTTTGGCATCACAGATAGTTTGCGCCAACACTTCTCCCATCATTCTGCCGGTATACCATACTTGCTCTATATTTCTTCTCCCTGGTAATTCATATGTTCTTTCTACACAATCACCAATAGCATATGTATCAGGCATGTTGGTTTCCAAATACTCATTCACCAATACTCCCCGTTTCATTTCAATACCAGAGTCTTTCAAAAACGCTATGTTAGGTGAGACCCCTACAGTTAACCCCACAAATTGACAATCAATTTGATCTCCGCTTTTTGTAACAACTCCCTTTACCCTACCACTATCGTCCGACAATATTTTTTCCAGTTCTGTCTCTTCCCTTAAGTCAACATGATGTTCACGCACATGCCTAGATATCAAATTGGCTTCCTGCTTAGGCAGCACGTTACTCCAGAAAGAATTTTCTCTGATTAAAAAAGTTACTTCAATCTTTCGAGACAACAACATTTCTGCCATCTCTACACCTATTAATCCCCCTCCCACAATCACGGCCTGCTTAACATCTTTAGTATTGATTTCCATCTCCTGCAGGTCCTGAAAACTATAAAGCCCTTGCACTCCTTTTAAATCTTGTCCGGGCCAGCCAAACTTATTCGATTTTGAACCAGTAGCGATGATAAGAATATCATAACCAACCGTCTTTCCACTTGCAAGCCTAATTGTTTTATCAGCCGTGATTACTTGTTCAACATGAGCCTTCACCAACTCAATACGATTTTTCTTCCAAAACCAATCCTCATAGGGTTTTGTATTATCAAAACCCATATGCCCCATATAGATGTACATGAGGGCGGTTCTAGAGAAAAAATGTTCAGTCTCAGCAGAAATGACAGTAATGTTATGATCACTTCTTTTTCTGATGTGTCGAGCGGCTGTTATGCCTGCAATGCCATTTCCAATGATAACAATGTTTTTCATGTTGCGAACTCGCAAGTTATTCGTGATACGACAGACAAACTGTCAACTTGAAGACAAAGGAAAGTAACGCATTTTTGAGCAATTCACATAACCCTATATTGTGGACTTAATCATCAAAGATGTCCTAACCAAGACAAATACATAAAAGGTCAAGAACAAAATTTATCATCTCACTGTTTAACAGGAGTATCGAAAGATTAATGAATCATCTTGAGTTTAAATTCATTCAACCCACACACCATGAAAACAACTATCTGGCTTGCGGCACTTATCTTTTCAATATCAATCGGCAAATCGGGTGATATAACTTCCTTTACTAAAGGAGCCGACACTTTCCTGAATAAATATGTAATCAATGGCGTAGTCAATTATACGGCCATCAAGAAAAACAGTTCTGATATCCAATCGCTCTATAAAACCATTGGCACGGTCTCATTGGAGGATCAAAATGATAATACCAAAAAGGCCTTCTACATTAATGCATATAATCTTGTCGTCATTCAATCTATTGTTCAAAACTACCCCGTCAAATCACCCATGGACATTGAAGGTTTCTTTGACAAACAAACTCATCTTATAGCAGGAGAACAATTGACATTGAATGCACTTGAAAAAGAAAAGCTTTTAAACGTTTATCACGATGCACGATTTCATTTCGTACTTGTGTGTGCCGCCAAAAGTTGCCCTACCTTAATGAGTAGGGCCTACACTCCGGAACAAATTGAAACACAATTAACGCAAAGAACCAAGCTTACCGTCAATGATAAAAATTGGCTGAAGCTATCAGCATCCCAGCAAACTGCTCATGTATCTAAAATATTTGAATGGTACAATGGCGATTTTACCAGCAAGGGGAAAACGCTGTTGTCATGGATCAATGAATTTAGAGATGTTAAGATTTCTTCCAAGTATAAGGTAAGCTTCTATGAATATGATTGGGCATTAAATGAATGAGTTGTGAAGTTGGTTGGTTAGGTGCTGGTGCCGGCTATGTCCGGCACCACCTTTTTTGAGGGGGCTCTTAAAAATACTTTAGCGGCACTTCAAATTTTTTATCGCCTCCCTTCCAAACAACTTTCACCTTATTGAATGAAGGGGGACCGAACACGCCCATCTCTCCGTCCAGAAATCCAAAACCTTCTATTGGAATTCCAAAGAAATTTTTATCCAGTTCTTTGTTTTCATTCGCATCGTGGATTGCGCTTATTGCGTATTCACCAAATGGTAAATCTGTAAATATCAATTGTATGCTCCCCTGTGTAGCTTTAGCACTTAGACTAAACGCAGCTTTCTTTAAATATTTTTCATCAGAATCATACAAAGCCACATAGATCACACCCTTCGACTCATTAATATTCTTAACCTCTACTACCAGTTCGTTGTTCTGTGCAAAAACGGACTGACTTACCCCTGTAACCAACAGCATAATAACTAAAGCCAAATACTTATCCACCCACTTCAAAATTGTAATCATTGAAACAATAACTTTGCTTGTACTAACTTTGTTGTTAAAAAGCACGAATTTAGTGCGAAACTAAAGGTTTACATCACATTTTTCGTATGAAACAGATTCTAGCCCTACTATTCTTACTCGTACTGACTTCAACCCTATTTTCATTTCAGCAAGATCCTGATTTAAAAGCAAGCATGGTTCGAGGTAAAGAGGTTTTCACGACTAACTGTGCCACCTGTCACATGCAGAGTGGTGAAGGCATTGAGGGGGTGTACCCTCCGCTGGCGAAATCAGATTATTTAATGGCTGATAAGTTACGTGCCATTAAGCAAATTTTAGAAGGTGCCAGTGGACCAATGACGGTAAATGGCGTACAGTACAATGGTTTCATGACAGGGTTTGATTTGAATGATAAGGAAGTAAGTGATGTGTTGAACTACATAAGGAACTCGTGGGGCAACAAGAGTGAAGCCATTACACCCGAAGAAGTAAAATCAGCAAGATGACAATTCACGTTTTAACAGGAGATGCGTTACTTACTAATTTTCCTGACGGGAAATTAGAGGGGAGTATTGCTATCAGTAGAGAGTGTCTTATTGAGGGGCCAGTAAATGCGGGCAACTTGAAAGATTTTTGGAGTCAAAGAGAGGCGTATCTAATGGATGCCTATCCGGAAAGTGATATTAGCTATGAGGATGATGTGGCTTTTGAATTTTAAAAACTGAATGACCTTAAGGAGGGTGATGAAGTGAACCTTTGGTTCGAAAACGATTTATTCTGCCAGATTAATCTTTGGTTTACACTAAGTCTGCTGCATAAGAAAAAAGTTAATGTATATCGTGTGTATCCAGTAATTGATGATCCAGACGAATTATGGGATGGGTTTGGGCCTATGTCACCAGAAGAGCTACTAAAATGCTACAAGCAAAAGGTACTTCTCTCTGAAAATGATATTCAACTTGGAAAAGATCTTTGGCTAGCTTACACATCCGCAGATAACGATACACTGGATAAATTATCCACTGTCCCAAATAAAGCATTTCCCTATTTAAAAGAAGTATGCAAGGCCCAAATTGAAAGACCCGAGAGGCCAGAAAAGGCTTTGAGGGAAATTATCGACAGAGGAAATCCTTCATTCGATGATGTTTTCACTGAATTCTGTGAGCAGGAAGGCATCTATGGCTTTGGCGACTCACAGGTTCAAAAAATTTATAACCAATTAATGAAGTAGGATTGCATCAAAATTTGGCTGAACAAGCTAAATTGTGTGCATGAAGTTATTATCCAATTTTGCAGCACTCTGCTTGATAAGCATAGTAGGCTGCCAAGCGCCTACCAGCAAAACATCAGAAATAGTTGAAATTAAGGGATCTCCAGATTACATGCCCCCTGTTTTTACTGATAAAGAAAGGCTGGAAAAAATTTCTCAAACCTTTCCTGTTGCGGATAAAATCTACAAAGATTTTGCCGAGCGAAATCACTACCCCTCTATTGCTTATGGCCTCATCGTAGATGGAAAAATGATTCACTCAGGTGCATCAGGAGAAGCAAACAGAGAAACCGGTCAGGCTCCGACCACAAAAACATTGTACAGAATCGCCTCTATGTCCAAAAGCTTCACTGCAATGGCCATTCTAAAACTGAGAGATGAAGGCAAACTTGATTTACAAGATCCCGCTCATCAATACATTCCAGAATTAAAAAAAATAACCTACGCCACTGCTGACTCTCCTCCTGTCACCATTCAAAATTTACTTACCATGTCGGCAGGGTTTCCAGAAGACAACCCGTGGGGAGACCGGCAACTCGATGACAGCAATGAAGAATTACTTGCATTAGTAGCGGAGGGCATCTCATTCTCCAATGCACCAGGGCTTTCCTATGAATACAGTAATCTTGGATTTGCACTGTTAGGTAACATTATAAATAAAGTAACAGGTATTACTTATCAGCAATACATCAACGACAACATACTCAAGCCGCTGGGCATGAACGACAGCAAATGGGAGTACACGGAAATTCCTGAAGATAAAATAGCACTAGGCTATCATTGGGTGAATGAACAATGGCAAGAAGAACCCATTCTGCATGATGGTGCATTTGGTGCAATGGGTGGATTGTTTTGTTCAATCGAAGATTTTAGTAAGTACGTAACCTTTCATTTATCTGCATGGCCACCTCGTAATGATCCGGAAACTGGTCCAGTAAACAGAAGTTCGGTTCGTGAGATGCATCAAGTGTGGCGAATGAATGACAACTCTCCTGGAACCAATCAATTTGGTCCGTTTGATTACGGGTATGCTTATGGATTGGGTTGGCGAAAGGATGGGCGAGGTATCGTTAGAATTTCGCACAGTGGCGGACTACCGGGCTATGGCTCCGAGTGGAGAATACTACCAGACTACGGTATAGGCATCGTATCGTTTAGTAACAGAAGGTACGGGGCTCCAGGTCTCGCCAACGACCAAATCATGGACACAATTATTTCAATGGCCAATTTGAAACCAAGGACACTGCCCGTTTCAAAAATTCTTGAAAAGAGAAAAAATGAGTTAATGAACATACTTCCCAACTGGACCGAATCTCCTGAGTTATTGGCTGATAATTTTTATATGGATATGCCACTCGATCTCCGGAAAAGTGAAATTGAAGAAATTTTTTCCAAAGTGGGGGCGATTAAATCCGTTGGAGCC